>JBEAPM010000281.1:0-5019 GCA_041164445.1 Cyanobacteriota bacterium | reverse complement strand
CCCCATCTATGGCGATCGGGCTGTGTCATCGATCGATTTCTATGCTGGAGTTGCTATCATTACGGGGTTTCACTGCCCTCACGGTTTAACTGACCAGTGCCTGGTGAATGAGTTGTACGATGTGGCCGTTATTCCCCAGGTGCGCCGTCCCATGGCCATTGGGTTTCGCCGTGATGAAATTCGTCGTATGGTTAGTGTGGGGAGTTAAGGAATGGCTACACCGAAGTCTACTCATCCAACCCAATCCTGGCAGTATCACTGCTCCGAGGGGATAGGCTTGACTTTAAAAAGGCTTCACATTGAGCATCAATAGCTGTTGCAATTTGCAATGCATCTGTCATTTGCCTTTCCTACGGTACCTTGCACAGCAGTGATGTACAAGGAGGAGTTGCCCCCGCCTCGGCGGGGGCAACTCTCTGTGCTTATGCTATAAATCCCGCTCTCTGCTTCCCGATCGAGGTCGAGAGGGAGAGGACTTTGAAGGTCTTGATCTCCCTCACCCCTTTTGGAGAGGGGGCAGGGGGATAAACACTACAATTTAGCTTCGCTCAATCAAGCTTAAAAAGCGGCTTTCAGGATGTCTACTTTATCCAAGCGCTCCCAGGGTAAATCTAAGTCGGGACGACCAAAGTGACCGTAAGCGGCCACATCTTGATAGAAGCGTCCTCCCCGTTTAGCGGGTAAGCCCCGCAGATCAAAGGCTTGAATAATTCCGGCTGGGCGCAAATCAAAGGAGTCCTGCACGACACGGGACAATTTCTCTTCATCTACTTTGCCCGTGCCAAAAGTTTCAATCATAAAACTGACCGGACGGGCAACCCCGATGGCATAGCTCAGTTGTACTTCGCACTTCTCCGCTAATCCTGCCCCCACAATATTTTTAGCAACATAACGGCAGGCATAGGCGGCACTCCGATCGACCTTGGTGGGATCTTTACCAGAGAAGGCTCCACCGCCATGACGGGAGTAGCCACCGTAGGTATCCACAATAATCTTCCGACCGGTTAAGCCCGCATCTCCTTGGGGCCCGCCCACCACAAATTTGCCCGTCGGGTTGACTAAAAACCGAGTGGATTCACTAGGCTTAATGCTAATGTCGGCAAACATGGGCAGCACCACCGCATCCCAAAGATCGGTCTTAATTTGAGCTTGCACGCCCTTGTCATCCGTAATATTGTCGATGCTCGGGGCGTGTTGGGTGGAAATCAAAATCGTATCAATTCCCACTGGCTTGCCATCTTGATAAGCGATCGTCACCTGGCTTTTGCCATCCGGCCGCAGATAGGGCAACTTGCCATTTTTACGCACCACCGACAATTGACGGGCAACGCGGTGAGCCAAACTAATGGGCAAGGGCATCAGTTCCGGGGTTTCATCGCAGGCAAAGCCAAACATCAGACCTTGATCTCCTGCACCGATCGCATCGAGTTCTTCTTCACTTAAACGATCGCGTTGCTCCTGAGCCACATCTACCCCCTGAGCAATATCGGGAGACTGGGCATCCAGGGCAACTAGGACAGAACAACTATTGGCAGAAAAACCACTGTCTTCTCCTATATAGCCAATCTCCCTAATTTTTTCCCGGGCTAAATCGATGTAGTTGACCTGAGTCTTGGAAGTAATTTCCCCCGTGATTAATACTAATCCCGTATTGACAACCACTTCTGCCGCTACGCGGCTTGCCGGATCACCCGCCAGCAGACTATCCAAAATCGTATCGGAAATTTGATCACAGATTTTGTCAGGATGCCCCTCCGTCACGGATTCCGAGGTAAATAGATAATTACGATTCAAGGTTAAATCCTCAACGTCTTCTTGATAGAGCGATAAACCTCTGCAGAGCCATGCAGGCTTTGAGGGTCATTGCTTATTCAACACGCTCAGGGGATCGATCGGCAAATCATTTTTTCTGATTTTTTCGCGCCAGAGGAATGGCCGATCCCCATTCTGCTAAAATCAGCTTACAACTTTGAAAAATCGTCCCTTTATTGATGAGGTTATTAAATCAATGCCTTTTACCCTCTTCGTTGCAGCCTTGCCGGAAGCCTATCAAATTTTTGATCCCCTGGTAGATGTTCTGCCCGTGATTCCCGTCTTTTTCCTGCTCCTGGCCTTTGTGTGGCAAGCTGCTGTGGGATTTCGCTAAAGTTCTCCCCGTTGTCAACTTATGCCCTCGGTTACGGGTGTGCAGTGCATGGTGCTGTACACCCTTTTTAGTCTGAGATTGAGTCTGAGATCCAGTTTCCTCATCGTTCGCGTTCAATGAAAAGCCAAGGGCTTTCGGACAACAGGGGGGTATCCAGAAGACCAGCCCTTGAGAAAAGCGGCTATCACTTAAGGCGGAAGAGTGCAGCACTCCGCCGCACTCTTCCCTTCAATGTTTCTGCTTTCAGTGGAAAGTCAGAAAAGATTAACCCTGAATTCCCTTGCTTTGGGCAGACCTTGAATGCTATGCTTTGTAACCTGACTGTATTGAAGCCGTCCGCCGCAAGTAATTTGAATTAAATTCCTATGATCAAGCTGAGATTAAAGCGTTTAGGTAAGAAGCGTGAAGTGAGCTACCGCATTGTTGCAATGAATAGCTATTCTCGTCGTGATGGTCGTGCATTAGCAGAGTTAGGGTTCTACAATCCCCGCACTAATGAAACTCGCTTAGATGTACCTGCGATCGTTGAATGGTTGCAGCAAGGTGCGCAACCTACGGATACGGTACGCCATCTGTTGCAAAAGGCAAATGTATTTGCTCAGCTAGCCCCTGCGGCCACAGAAAGTTCCGGTGCTTAAGTATAGATGAGTTAACAGACGCTCTAATGAAGGTTGACTATACCGCTTTGGTGCATTTAATCTTAGACCCCCTAATTGGGGATCCGCAACTGCTCAAATTGGATCAAGAGATATTGGTTGGAGGAGAGCGGGTTCTCATTCGCATTGCCTTAGAAGGCGGCGATCGAGGTCGAATCCTGGGGCGAGGGGGGCGGAATATTCATGCTCTACGTCATGTGCTTCATGCGGCGGGTAACCTCTCTGGTCAACAAATTCATCTCGAGTTTTTTGGCGGTCATGCCCTAGAGGAAGAGTTGAAACCCTTAAATAGCCTACCGCCCAAAGAACGCCCCCAGCCAGCCCGATCGCCAGGAGCCTTTCGGGCTCGCCGTACCCGGAGTCGTGCCCACTATACCTAAGCCTTCAGTGCTTGAGGAGTTACCATGGTTGAGGCTGCTGTCATTCCCCTTCCAACCCTTGACAGTGCCCTTTCCCTTGCGGGAAAAGGGGAAGAGAACCTCAAGATCATTGAAAGTGAAACGGGTGTACAGGCTGTTCTACGGGGACAGCAACTCCACCTGATGGGCACTGCCACCCAAATCGATCGAGCTTCCCGTTTGGTTCAGTCCTTAGTGAGCTATTGGAGCCAAGGCAAGCCCATCGACACCACGGATATTTTGACGGCTCGCTATGCCTTAGATACGCAACGCCAAGACGAACTCCAGGATTTGCAACGGGAGATTTTGGCTCGGACTCGCAAAGGGCAGGAGATTCGGGCTAAAACCTTCCGCCAACGGTCTTATATTAAAGCTATGCAAAACCATGCCCTGACGTTTTGCATTGGCCCCGCAGGAACCGGAAAAACCTTTTTAGCGGCGGTGCTGGCGGTACAGGCCTTGCTCAAGGGAGATTACGAACGCCTCATTTTAACTCGCCCTGCTGTAGAGGCGGGGGAACGACTGGGTTTCCTGCCTGGTGACTTGCAACAAAAAGTCAATCCCTATTTACGCCCTTTGTACGACGCATTGCACGAACTGGTAGAGCCGGAGCGCATTGGCTCACTCATGGAGAAAGGGGTGATCGAAGTGGCCCCCTTGGCCTATATGCGGGGACGAACTTTAAACAATGCCTTTGTGATTTTGGATGAAGCTCAAAATACAACCCCAGCTCAGATGAAAATGGTTTTAACCCGTTTGGGATTTGAGTCTCGGATGGTGGTAACGGGGGACATTACCCAAACCGATTTACCTTTAAATCAAACCTCCGGCTTAGCGATCGCTGAAAAAATCCTGCAAGCGGTGGAAGGCATCGCCTTTTGTTATCTGGGCACAGGGGACGTGGTGCGTCATCCCTTAGTGCAACGTATCGTTGAAGCGTACCACCAGCATGATCAGCAGTCGGGATCCTCCCACAGGAGTCCCAATCCTCAGAGCTTTAGGAGTCGGTAAATCTGGTCGTAACAATTTTGGCGGAGGCTTTCGACTTTATCTTGGGCATTGCCTCGGCGATAGTCATCTCGATCGCTATCGGTGATCCATTGAATTTCACCCATACGGAGTTGCACCCGCCGATAGAGCACCGCAGAGTGCCAGTGAGATTGTTGAAATAAAGGCTCAGAGGGATCAAACCAACTGAGCACCTGGACAGGAAATTCCAACCCTTGTTCTTCTTCTAGGGCAACGATCGCTACCGGTAAGACCCCTAGGGGCGAAACGGGAGTCCGTAGGGCCAAATGGGCAAAGCCCCGATGAAAGGGATACATCGATCGAGGCAAATTCGTTTGAATCATCGGCTCAGCCCCTTCTGGAAAGAGACCTACCGCCGCTTGACGCTGCCAGAGTTGCCCCGCTTGGTTAAAGAGACTGCGCGATCGTTGGGCAGGGCTATCCAGAGGAAAACAGCCTAGACTATCGACCACCTCCCGCAGAATAGGCACTTGGCCCATATAGTGATGGCAGGCAAAATGCACCGTTCTCCCGAGGGCCATCATTAAAAGGGGAGCATCTAAAAAGCTGCGGTGATTGCTCACCACGAGGACACTGCTGTTGGCTGCAGGAATGCGACTTTGATAATGTATCTCCCATTGCACCCCCAAAGCCATCAATAATCCGTAGGACAGCAGTAACGGACGTTCAGTTAAAACCGGTGGCATTGTTGACCCATACAAAAACTACACATATTCCAGCGGCTTAATTCTCCTGGAGGGGCAGGACTCTGACAGCGGGGGCAGCGGGGTAAGGAGCGATCCCGCATTTG
>JBEAPM010000280.1:0-3592 GCA_041164445.1 Cyanobacteriota bacterium | reverse complement strand
ATGCTCCCTCCCCCCCTAGCTTCCTCGACAAATTCGTCGCGCCTATCTGCGGCCCCCCCCATTTCTCCTCCTTCCCAGAACCAAGCGATTACTTTTCCCAAACCCTTAAAACGGCGTCGGGGATTATGGCAGCACTATCCTTTCATAGAGCAACAAAGTGCAGCGGATTGTGGGGCTGCTTGTTTGGCGATGCTCAGCCAGTACTGGGGAAAACGGTTGAGTTTGAACTTTCTGCGGACATTAACCGGAGTTGGGCGGTCAGGGGCCACCTTAAAAAACTTAGCTAGGGCCGCTGAAACGATTGGCTATCAGGCTCGCCCTGTTCGGGCCAGTTTAAATCGCTTGATGGATCAGAAAAATCCCTGGATTGCTCACTGGCAGGGGGATCATTACGTTGTGGTGTATCAGACCCAAGGCGATCGCCTATTGGTAGCCGATCCCGCTTGGGGTAAACGTCTCATGCCGAGTCGGGAATTTGTGGCCGGTTGGACAGGGTATGCTCTGCTCTTAGACCCCACGGAACGTCTGAAGCAGATGCCAACAGAAAAGCGATCCTTGGGGCGGTTTGTAAAGTTGTTGTTGCCCTATAAAACCCTGGGGATTCAGGTCATTCTGGCATCATTTTTAATTCAAGTTTTTGGTCTTGTGACGCCCCTTTTTACCCAAATTATTCTCGATAAGGTGGTGGTCAATAAAAGTTTAAGTACCCTAAACGTGTTTGCAGTCGGTCTGCTGCTGTTTGGTATTTGGGGAATTCTCCTTTCTGGTATTCGGCAATATTTACTCAGTTATTTGGCTAATCGTCTGGACTTAACCATGATCGGCGGTTTTATTCGCCATACATTGCTTTTACCCCTGAAATTTTTTGAATCTCGCCATGTTGGCGATATCCTTACTCGGGTCAATGAAAACGAAAAAATTCAACGGTTTTTGCTGAATCAAGTGGTGTTGGCCTGGTTAGATTTCCTGATGGGCTTTGTCTATTTAGGCTTAATGCTCTATTACAACTGGAAATTAACCTTACTCATTGTCGGCTTAATTCCACCGATTATGTTGCTAACACTGGGGGCAACGCCATTACTGCGACGGGTATCGCGGGATATTTTTAATCGTTCCGCCGAACAAAATTCGGCCTTAGTCGAAACCATTTCCGGCATTCCCACCGTGAAAGCCACGGCAACGGAACGGGAACTGCGCTGGCGCTGGGAAGACCGCTTAACCAATTATTTAAACTCTCGCTTTCGGGGTCAGAAGTTAGGCATTAATCTTCAAGCAGCCAGTGGCTTAGTCAATTCTATTGGTAGTGCTGCTCTGCTGTGGTATGGTGCAACGTTGGTTATCCAAGATCAGTTAACCATCGGTCAATTTGTGGCCTTCAACATGATGATTGGCAAAGTTATTTCCCCAGTTTTGTCCTTAGCTGATCTTTGGGATGAACTCCAAGAAGTTTTGATTTCTGTGGAACGGCTTGATGATATTTTTTCTGCTACGCCGGAAGAAACCCCCGGGGAACCGATGCTGATCTTACCGTCAATTCGAGGGGATGTCCGCTTTGAAAATGTCACGTTTCGCTACGACAAGGATGATGATCGCAATACCCTACAAAACATCGCTTTCTCTGTTCAGGCAGGACAGACAGTTGCGATTGTGGGGCGCAGTGGATCCGGAAAAACAACGTTAATTAAACTACTTCAGGCAATGTACTATCCTGAATCCGGCACAATCTGGATTGATGACCATGACATTCGCCATGTCTCGCCCCATTCCCTTCGGGAGCAACTCGGGGTCGTACCTCAGGACTGTTTTCTCTTCTCCGGTACCATTTTGGAAAATATTACCCTTTATCGTCCCGAATTCTCCCTACACCAGGCGATCGAGGCGGCCAAACTGGCGGAGGCCCACACATTTATCCAAGCTATGCCCCTCGGTTATAACACCAAGGTGGGGGAACGGGGGGCTAATTTATCCGGCGGTCAGCGACAACGATTGGCGATCGCCAGGGCCTTAATGGGAACTCCCCGTATTTTGGTGTTGGATGAAGCAACCAGTTCTTTAGATGCCGAGTCAGAGAGACGTTTTCAAGATAATCTCACCCGCCTATCGCGCGATCGCACCACCTTTATCATCGCCCATCGACTATCCACTGTCCGCAATGCTGACTGTATTTTAGTGCTTGATCAAGGCATTTTAGTAGAACAAGGTACCCATACTGAGCTCATGGATCAGCATGGTCTTTACTATCACCTTGCTCAACAACAACTTGATTTGTAATTTTATTGCTGTTATTTCCTACTCTCCACATTCCTTACTCTCGCGCCTCCCAAGCATGCACTATTATCCCCGGCTGAACCTGCTGACTCCTGTGATTGCCCTCAGCGCAATTATCATTACTTTACCGAGTAACGCAGCGAGTTTTTTTACAGCGTCTAAAGTTAACTTAACGTTAAGAAATATTCGTGCGATACCGACCGATTTTAACGTTATTGGGGATGTTAATACTATTAGAAGCGCTGAAGATGGACTGGTTAACATTCAAAGTCAAGCAAGTACCTTCTTAATAGGTGATGCTACGACCAGCAACACTCTTGCCTTTGCTAACTTCTCCACCGCAATGGATGGGGGTGGCAAAGATTACTTAGGTCGCGCCACAATTGCTTCGGGGATAGTGGGAAAATTCTTGATTCCCGCCAATACGCCGTTTACCTTCGATCTAATCGCATCAGTATTGTTGGAAAATCAAACAGACGATGTCATCGCAGCACCGGTTAGCAGCACAGCTGATATACAATTAAGACTACAAAATTTATCAAACTTTCAAGATTTAAATCTAATTAATTTTGTCGGTGCTCTCAACACAGGCTCTCTCAAGAACAACGCAGATAATCTTACCCTAATCACCAGTCCCAATTTTAACTCAGTCATTTCTGGCTCTCAACTACTCTCTGACCCCCAGCACGAAACAGTTAAGTTTTTCTTTGATGCATCCTATACAATGATGTTTGATCAAGAAACTGAAGTCGCACTAGCGGGAATTTTGAGAACCTGTAACTACAGCGCTAGTACCCCCCAAACCTGTGTCAATGTGCCAGAACCGTCCACAAAACTGGGTTTAATTGCTGCCCTTATCTTTCTGAGTAGTGTCGGCATTAAGAAGCAAATACGTATATTCAGCCATCAACCATTCGTCAAACATTTGCTTAAGAATTTCATCGCGAATCTCAGACGTTAATTGAGCGGGAATACAGTCTTCTACCCAAAATAAATGGCTACCTTGCTCTGTCATAAGTGGGGGAGTGACAACGTGGGTCTCAGCTGCAAAGATAGTTGGAGAAATCTCCGGGCGAATTTTCCAGCGATATAGCCTACCTTCATAACCACATTGATAACGACGACTTTCTTCAATATCGTAAATTTTCGCCGCTAGGTAAAAGCTAATTTCTTCCTCTTGGATTTGGTGATAAAGCTCCCAGGCTAAATTTTCATCAGCGACTACAATTTGATAGAGTAAGACCTGCTCAAACTTGACTCGATTCTGAGCAAAAAACTTCTCAACTTTCTCAGCAAACATCTCATGCGCTAATTTCTGTCTTAA
>JBEAPM010000279.1:0-7958 GCA_041164445.1 Cyanobacteriota bacterium | reverse complement strand
TATTCGCACTGTCATTACGGAAGGACGAGTGCCGGGCAATATTATCAAGATTTTAGCCGGGGAAAGTTTAGGAACTCAGTTTGCCCCCAAGTCTCAAGTTGTCAACGCCCGCAAGCGTTGGATTGCCCATGGGTCTATTCCAGCCGGTAAGCTTTACCTCGATTCAGGAGCCATTAAAGCGATCGTTTCTGGGGGAAAATCTTTATTAGCGGCGGGCATCCAAGAAATTGAAGGGGAATTCCATAAGCAGGATGCCGTGCTTCTCTGTGATGGAAGTGGACGAGAAGTGGGACGGGGATTAGTCAATTACAATAGCCACGACCTACAACAGATTCTGGGCTGTAAAACAGAGGAAATTACCCGTATCCTTGGTGCAGAAGTGGTTCCAGAGGTGGTTCACCGGGATGACTTAGTTTTGAATGTTTGACTGGGTGGGGGGAACATTCAAGAGGGATGAGTTTTCTTCAAGAATTGCCGTAGCGGCTTCTGCGGTCATCGGTTTGGCAAAGAGATACCCTTGTCCATATTCACACCCTAAATCCCGGAGAATCTGCCACTGAGTTTCTGTTTCAATCCCTTCTGCAACCACTTTCATCCCTAAGGAATGACTGAGAGTAACGATCGTTTGTACGATGGCATAATCAGCGGGGGAATCTTGAATTCGGGCCACAAAAGTTCGATCGACCTTGAGGGTATAAATGGGGAAATGACAAAGGTAGCTGAGGGACGAATAGCCGGTACCAAAATCGTCAATACTAATTTTAAAGCCGAGTTCTTTGAGTCGCAGTAAAATATCGATCGTTTCTTCGACATTTTGCATGGCGATCGTTTCGGTGACTTCAAATTTTAAGCAGGATGCCGGTAGTCCAGTCCGGTGAATAATATTTAAAATAGATTGAATTAAATCCGGTTGACTAAACTGTCGTCCTGACAAATTGACATTAATGCCAAAATTCTCCGCGTGATCAAACTGATTGCGCCAAGTTTGCATCTGCAAACACGCTGCCTCAATAATCCAGGTGCCCAAGGGGACAATAATTCCCGTCTCTTCTGCCACCGGAATAAATCGATCGGGTGAAATCATCCCTGAGGTATGGTTCCAGCGGACTAAGGCCTCAAAGCCAATCAATTTACCCGTGTCTAAACTCACTAAGGGTTGATAATAAAGCTCTATTTCCTGACGATTAATGGCATTTCGTAAATCTGTTTCTAGTCTTAAGCGTTCCTCCATTTGGCTTTTCATCCGTACCGCAAAGACTTCGTAGGAGGAACGGCCTAATAACTTAGCGCGATACATAGCGGTATGGGCATTTCGCAAAAGTTGCTCTGGTTCGTAAATTTCACCGGGTTTACTTAATGCAACACCAATGCAACAACTTAAGATGACATCCTGCCCATTCAGTTGTAAGGGTTCTTGAATGGTACTTTGAATTTTCTGGGTTAAAATTTGCATCTCATCGGGATTTTTATTGAGCTGCAATAATACGGCAAATTCATCTCCACCGACTCGCGCTAAGATGCTCGAATTTACACTTTCATTGAGGGTTTGTCGCAGACGATTTGCGAGTTCAATAAGAACTCGATCTCCCATACGATAGCCCAGACTATCATTGACAATATTGAAGCGATCGATGCCAATAAATAAAACAGCAAAGGCTCGATGATCCTGGAGATAAGCGTGACGAATTGCTAAGCGTAGATGTGAAAAAAATTGTTGGCGACTAGGCAGTTCGGTTAAGGGATCAACGAGGGTATTATCTAATAGCTTGTGAGCCAGCACCACAATACTGCCCATGCTTAAAGCCGCTAAGGGAGACAAAAAGGGAATCCAAATCCAGTTTTGGAAGAGCAGGATGGAACTACTGACTAACACAGCGACGGCTCCAGTTTCTGCCAGCAATAAATGAACCAGTCGTTGAGAACAGCGGATAATCACTGCCCCGGTTCCTACCCACGCCGCAATCCAGAGGTATTCTGCCCATTCCGGCCAAAATCGGAAGAGGGGACGATCGTCCAGAATGATGCTGAGGATTTGTTCGAGCCATTGGGCATGGATTTCTACACCGGCTGCCTGTAAACTGCCCGAGGAAGGGGTAAAAAAGAAATCTTTAAGGCTTGGGGCTGTACTGCCAATCAGAACAATCCGATCCCGAACCCATTCCGGCGGAACTGATCCCTCCAAGACCTGATTCAGGGATAAGCGATCCAGTTCGGAGGTCATTTCTTTGTCGGTGAGTATCTGATAGCCCGCAGTATCTAACTGTTGATAAGCACCAGAGTTGGGTTTGAGGGGAGGAAAAAGATGAGAGTCAATCCAGATCCCATCTGACGATCGCTGAAAGTTTGCGCCTAAATACCCTAAGAGCAACTGGAGGGAAAAGGAATAGTATTCTTGGTCTCCCTGATAGGCATAGAGCAGATGGCGGCGTACAACCCCGTCGCTGTCGAGGAGTAAGTCATTAAAACCTTGGCGACTGCGGGGCACACTCTGCGGGGCTGAAATCTGTCCCCCTTGATCATAGATGACGACAACATTCTCAGCCGAGAGTGCCTGTTTGAGTTGTGCTTGCCCGTCTCCCTGAGGCAGATCCCGGTAAAGATCTAGCCCAATCATGCGGGGGTTATACTGTTGGAGTTGCTCAATCACTTGGGCGATCGTGGCATCGTCTAAAGGCCACTCTCCCTGCTCTAACAGATCAGACTCCGTGATTTCCACGAGTAAGAGGCGATCGTTTTGTTTGGAGGCGGGATGTAACTCTAACAGCGTATCGAAGAGCCTCAGTTCCAGTTGCTGGAAAAGACCCGCCTGTTTTCCCCAGCCCATTGCCCCACTGACAATTGCCGCAATAACTACTGTCGCTTGCCAAGCAGACAAACGAATGAGAGACAGTTGAGCAATTTTATAATACCAGTCAACAGCAACCTGAGCTATGCGCATGGAGCTTTTTAGGCTATTTTAGAGCCAATTGCCCACTAAGACAAAAGGTGCCCAATAAAACGGATGCTGATACTGAGAATCCTTCAATAAACTAAGCTGTGCTGCTCGCAGCGTAGCGCCTCGGGACAGCTCGGTTTGCTCTAAAAAGGTGTGATAAAAATTGGTCATGAACTGTGCGGTGGACTCGTCACTCACAGACCAAAGAGTTGCCAAGGTGCTGCGGGCCCCTGATTGTACCGCAAAACCAGCCAAACCTAAAGCAGCCTGTTTGTCCCCTGCTGCAGTTTCACAGGCACTTAAGACTAGCAATTCAATGGGTTGCTCGGGAATAAACGATCGTTCATCAATGAGGTCTTGAAATTGCTTGACATTAATTAATTGATCCCAACTTAAGAGAAATGTATTATTTGATACAGAGCTAAACTGTCCGTGGGTTGCCAAATGCAAGATGGGAAAAGGGGCCGCCAGAACGGCATCCCGCATATTGGCTTCGGTAAAGGATTCATCAAGAATCACTTTGGTGGGTAACGCTTTTTCAATCTCAGCTAGTTCAGCCTTCACGCCGGGTAGGGGAGGGAAGTCTCGCCGGGCTTGGCTGACCCCGAGGGCTAAAACGCGGCTTTGCTCACGATCGATTCTGGTGGGATCCACCAACTGTAAACCCGGGGCCAGGGCAATACTGTAACGTTCAATGAGGTATTGATTCCCGTCATACAGGGCGGCCATGGGAATGCTCCGGAAGAAGCCATCTAGGACAAAGGTTAAGGTTTCTACGGTTCCTAATTCTGCTTCGATGGGGGCAATGAGCCAGTCATAAACCTCTTTGGACAGATTGAGACGATATTGATCATCAAAAGCAGGATTGAGGGACTGTAGTAATTGCTCCAGGGTATTTTCAATCTCTGCTTTGCCCAGAGGCACGGTGTGATGCCGCAGGGGTTGCCCCGGAACGGATCGGATCACCTCTAAGCGATCGTCCAAAATAATGGGATAAATGGTCGCCGCTGTGGGATCGAGTTCATCAATATTTGCGGTGGAAATATCAATACAGGAGGAGCGGAAAAAGTCCTCTAACTCCGCCAGTTGTAGCCCCTCGATCGCAGCACGGGCTTGCCTCAGGTCTTGCTCCGAGGCATTGGGCTGCACCAAAATAGACACGATTTCCCGATAAACCGGCTCGACACTTTCCCGGAAAGAAAATTGAAATTCCGGATTGGTGGCCAGCAAATCGCCGCGAATCTCGTGGAGCGTATCAATTGCCCCTTGATAGGCGGCAATCGCTTCAACCCGATCGCCTCCCGATTGATTCAAAATACGCCCCAATTGCCACTGCCAACGATAGGCAATATCATCTGCTTTAACTTGAGCGGCCAGCACCAAGGCACGTTGAGTTAACTGGGTCGCTTCCTGCCATTGCTGATTTTGTTCGTAGAGAGAGCCGAGGATTCCCGTGGCAAAGGATTCGGTACGATCGTCCTGAAGTTGTTGGGACTGTTGAATGGCCAGGGCTAGGGTTTGGGCAATCTGTTGGGGGAACAAGACAGGGGAATCGGCAATGGCAGCCAGAGGTTCCGGAATAGCTCTTGGATTAGTTTGCTCCTGGAGGGATTGCCTCAGTTTAATTAACTGAATGGACCAGTTTACCTGAGCTTCAAGAGATTGGCGACTGAGGGGAAGTTGAGAGAGATCGGTTTGTAGACCTAAAAGTAAATCCGGAAGGGTTTCGCTGCCTGCTTCCGTTAAGGCATCATTGTCTATGGCACTGAGTAACAAGCTCAGGTGATTCAGTTTTGCTTCCACCCGAGTACTTAAACTGGGGGCAATACTGACCGATCGTTGATAATACTCCGCAGACTTTGCCCACGCTTCTGGGTCTTCAATTTGGCGGTAGACATTCCCCAAACTATTGAGAATGAGACTTTGCTCTTGTCGGTCTTGCTGTTGTTCCGCTAAAACCAGGGCTTCGTTTAATTTTTCGGATGATTCGGCTAAGGTTCCCGTAATTTGGAGAAGATTGCCAAAACTGCGGAGGGCAAAGACCTTTAATTCCGGATCGGGCAGGGTTGCGAGTTTTTGATCGATCGCTTGGGACTTGAGGTTGGCCTGGCGAAAATACCCCAGCACCTGCAAAGCTTGCACTTCATTAATCTGGGCTCCCAGAACTCCCGCCGTATCGTTCGCTTTTGCATACCAATCTTGGGCCTGTTGCCAGTGCTGCAAAGCGGCTTCTGCTTGACCCTGATTTAGAGACAGTCGTCCTTGGGTATTCCAGATTTGTGCTAACAAACTCGGACGCTCTGATCCGTAAGGCGTTGCGAGATCCAAGGCTACGGCAATGCTCGCATTAGCCGCTTCAAATTCCCCTAGCGCATTTTGGGCCAGGGCAAGATAGCTCAAGCTCAAGGCTTGATTAGTCGGAGACTGGGATTGTTCAAATCGTTGTGCCGCCGTCTGCCAAGCCTGTACGGCTTGATGATATTGCCCCGATTGATAGAACTGCTGTCCGTTCTGAAGTAAACGAGAGCCATCGGGTGCCCCATTTTGGGCCAGGGTGAGGGGATCTGTCGGAGGGTCAACGATCAGGGCTTCTCCGGGAGAGGCCGTTAACAGGAACACCAGTCCCCCCAAGGGTATAGCGATCCGTTGAGTCAAGAGCATTAGCCTTAGCATTTCATCCTCCTAAAGTGACGATCGCAGTTGATCACAAGCATCAGACAGGGCCTCATAGGAAGCCTCTAAGCGATCGAGATCTGCGGTGGCAGCAGACACCAGAAGAGGTTGACCATCCGTATTGAACATCAACCCCTGGGCCTCAACAATTTTCTCTGGGGTTTGGGCGAAAGCCCCCTGGCTTCCCTGGGGCCGATCCGCAGTGGGCAAGTCCGGAGTGGGCAAGGTGGATACCGGCTCTACGGGACCAGCATGGCCTGCCCGTAAATCCTCCCAAGGGGTGACGCTACTCAAGAGACCATCTGGGATCATGGGTAAGCCTCCACGCCCGATGGAGGCGAGTTGATTGGTCTTGGTCACATTACAGGCGGCGGCGACTAACCGTGCTGGATCTAGGGGATTACCGGCCAGTTGTTCAATATTCCCCACTCCATCCTCCGGCGTATTAATTGTAATGCTGCCATTAAAGGCAGAGCCTAATTCAGAGGTTACCGTGATGTCACTCAGCCCTGTTAATCGCTCACGAGGTTGAATTCCAATCACGTTAATCCCGGACTCTCCGGGGCTAAAGGGAAAACTTGAAGCGGTCACATCAGCAAGAACCAGCGGAGAGTTAAAGCCGGATGCGACGACTCGTCCACCGGGACCTTGTTGGGCATTAGCCGTAATATCACTGTTATTTAAGCCCACCAAAAAATCGGCAAGGAGGAGAATGTTGCCGCCTTGAGCGGTGTCTAAGCCATTTGCACTAATCAGACTTTGGTTGGTGAGAATAATCCGAGGCGATCGTAGGAAAATATTGCCATCTCCCCCTTCGGCAGTAATCCGGCTTTGGTTGAGACTGAGGGTATTGGCATCGGTAGCGGTGATGCTAATATTTCCGGCTGCACTGGCGGCTGCATTGGCGGCAATCAGACTATTTTCACGCAAGCTGACTGTTCCGGAGTTAATGGTAATGCTCCCTCCTGCCCCATCCTGCCCCGTTGCATTGGTGGTAATTTGGCTGCCCTGAGCTAAGGACAGTTTGGAAACCGTCATCGAGATATTGGCGGTATTTCCATTGACGGTTTCAGCGGTAATCAGTGCGTTATTCAATTGCGCCGTGTCCGCAACGATCGTTAAATTACCGGCTGTTCCTAATCCAGGGGCGGTACTGGTAGAGTTAGGATTACTGGGCTTGTTACTCACGTTGATGGTGGCACCCTCTAAGACCTGAAGTTGTCCCGTGGTGATGAGAATATTTCCCCCGGCACCTTCGGCGGGAAACACCTGATCGCCCCGCTTGGCAGAGAGCGCACTGGCAAACAAACCACTCCGTCCCTGCTCAACTTGACCACGCAACTCGATCGATTCCCGGGCATTAATCGTGAGATTGCCAGCCGGATTAGTACTTTTGGTGGAGGTGGAAATTTGACCACCATCTGCCACCAGCAAGCGATCGGTTTCAATTTGAATCGATCCACCACTTCCACTGAAGGGGGTTTCCACTGCAGATTGAATGCTACTGGGACCGGCAACTCCCAAGCCCACAACTTCAACAGATTGAGCGCCTTGAATACGGATGCTTCCCGCGTCTCCGGGGCCAAAAGTGCTATTCAAAATTTGTGCCCCATTGGTTAAGCGCAATATATCTGTGTCGATCGTCAGGGTTCCAGAGCTTCCAGTACCGTTACGGGATCCTAGAACTGCAGCATATAAACCGCTAAAGGAACTGGGGGTATCTCCATCTGCTTCCAACAGATCCGCTTTAACAAAAACTGTACCGGACTCTTCGGTTCCCGCCACCCCTAAACCGGCTTGAGCCCCAGCGCTGAAGCTAAGAGTTGGAGCAATTAAACTTAAACGGCTTGGATTTTGAGAAGAGATTTCTACCGGATCCAAAGAACCTGTTTCCACATAGGCGCTACTGGGGAGGGTTGCAATGTTAGCAGAGGCAAAAGGCTCTACCGTAGGTAAGTAAGTTGATTTGCCGCTAAAAGTAATCCGATCGGAAGCCTGAACCGTAATTTCGCCATTGCCAGATGCTACAACCTGAGCCATTAAACTGGAGCCATCCGCGATCGTAATGGCACGACCTCGCACCTGAATCTGTCCGGCATCTGCATTTGTTCCGCTGACATCCAAAGAGGCGGCTTCTCTAAAGTTGACATCTTGAAAAACATTGACGGCACTGTAGTCTAGCTGCCAAGTTCCATTGTCTAGTTGCTTTAGCCCTACGTCTTGGTTTGCCCCCAGACCTGCTACCTCAAGGTTCCCATTTGGAGCAGTGGCATTGCCTCCGGTAAAGTTGACGTTCCCCCCCAGGAGTCCTAGGGTTTTTCCTTCAGCAACGGCAAGCCCTTGAGGACGG
>JBEAPM010000278.1:0-5713 GCA_041164445.1 Cyanobacteriota bacterium | reverse complement strand
CAACATCACGGGACGATCGTTAATATTCAAGACCTTCCCCTCTGGGATGAAGGATTGTGGGGCAAATCCCCCTTAAACGAAAAATGGTCGAGATGGGAACCCATTTCCCAAACCTTAACCGATTCTGATGGCATCGTGATCATTACCCCAGAATATGCCGGCATGGCTTCCCCCCTCATTGCTAATTTTCTGTTGATTGCCGGTCACAAAGAAGTGGGTCACAAGCCGGGTTTACTCATTTCCGTTTCTGCCTCCCGAGGCGGAGCCTATCCCATCGCCCAATTACGATCGTTTTCCACGAAAAATAACTCCCTCTGTTGGATTCCCGATCACGTTATTGTGCGGGATGTTGATGAATTTTTTACTGAAATTAACAGTGGTAAAGAGAACTATACCAGCCGTAAACTGAGCTATTCGCTCAAACTGCTGATGACCTATGCGGAAGCCTTGGTTGAGGTGAGAAACTCAGGCAACATTGACTATGAAACTTTCCCCTATGGGATGTAAGGGCGACCCACTTCAGGCGGAAGTGCGGCACTCTTCCCTTCACGCCAACAGGGTTTAGGGAGAGTTGGTTGGCTTGCAATAGGTTTCTAACAAAACGATCGCTCGATCGACTCCATCCTCCTCTGCTTGGAGGGCATAGGCTTCTAGCTCCAACTGGCGGCGCTTAGAGTCGCTATAGCGCAAGATATACGGACGCACTAAGGGGGATGGGGTGATGCCCAACCCCAGGGGCGACAGATCCATAATGGACTGGGGCGGTGCAGCATTGAGGGCTTCCGCTGCACAAAACTGAGCCGCATGAACCGCTTCATGAACCACCGTCGGCTGAGCAATGCCCAACTCAAAGACCACGGGGTGAATCCAAATCGATCGCTTCTCCACTTCTAAAAGCCCATAGGCTCCCCATTGTGGAGGCTGCTCCCATAAGACCGGAAAACCCGATCGCTCTAAGGTCTCAACGAGTTCGATCAAGTTGGGAGCCGCTCCCACTTCATTGAGGGAAAAGGCAAGTAGGGCAGAGAGGAACCAGGTATACACAGGGTGGCTTTCCACTGAAAGATTTTAATGAAAGAGTGCGACGCTCCGCGCCGCACTCTTCAGCCTTAAGGACTCAGCCTTAAATACAGGGTGAAGTACTCCAGTTACACTCCAAAGCCAGTCACCTCGGTAGAACTGAGCCGCTTTGGAGTGGTGTTCTGGCGATCTTAAGCAACCGCTGTGGGTTCTTTGGCTAAGAACTTCTCCAGTTCCGTGAGGGCATCGGCATCGACCTTGGTTTGCATGGGGCAGAATTTGGGCCCACACATAGAGCAAAATTCGGCCGTTTTGTAGATGTCTGCGGGTAAGGTTTCGTCGTGGTATTCCTTGGCCCGATCGGGATCCAGGCTGAGTTCAAACTGCTTGTTCCAATCGAAGTTGTAACGAGCGGTAGAGAGTTCATCATCCCGATCGCGGGCTCCATGACGGTGACGGGCAATATCCGCAGCATGGGCAGCAATTTTATAGGCAATTAGCCCATTCCGCACGTCCTCTGCATTGGGTAAGCCCAGATGCTCTTTGGGGGTTACATAGCAAAGCATTGCCGTACCATACCACCCTGCTAGCGCCGCCCCGATCGCCGAGGTAATGTGGTCATAACCGGGGGCAATATCCGTCACCAGAGGCCCCAACACATAGAAGGGCGCTTCCGAACATTCCTCCATTTGCTTGCGCACATTAAACTCAATTTGATCCATGGGGACATGACCGGGGCCTTCCACCATCACCTGGACATCATGTTCCCAAGCCCGACGGGTTAACTGTCCCAGGGTCTTCAGTTCAGACAACTGAGCTTCATCAGACGCATCGTGCAAACAACCCGGGCGCAATGAATCCCCTAAGCTGAAGGAAACATCATAGCGCTTGAAAATTTCGATAATGTCTTGGAAGTGGGTGTAGAGGGGGTTTTGCTTATGGTGGTGTAACATCCAACGGGCAATAATGCCGCCCCCCCGCGAGACAATCCCGGTAATGCGATGGCGCACTAGGGGCAAATATTCAATCAAAATGCCCGCGTGGATCGTCATGTAATCCACCCCTTGCTGGGCGTGCTTTTCAATAATGTGGAGAAAATCATCCGGCGTGAGATTCTCGATCGCTCCGTGGACACTTTCCAAGGCTTGATAAATGGGCACCGTACCAATAGGGACAGGAGAGGCATTAATAACCGCTGTGCGGATTTCGTCCAAGTTGCCCCCACCGGTAGACAGATCCATCACCGTATCCGCACCGTACTTTACCGCCAGATTCAGCTTATCCAGTTCCCCTTGAATATCCGAAGAGTTTGGCGAAGCCCCAATATTGGCATTGACCTTACATTTAGAGGCAATCCCGATCGCCATCGGCTCTAGATTAACGTGATTAATATTGGCAGGAATAATCATTCTGCCCCGTGCCACCTCATCCCGAATCAGATCCGCCGGGAGGTTTTCCCGCTGGGCCACAAACTGCATTTCTTCGGTAATAAGTCCCTGGCGGGCATAATGTATTTGGGTCACATTGGCCTGACCTTGGCGCTTCGCAATCCACTCACGACGCATAGAAAACTCCTAGAAAATGGCTATAGCGCTTGGCTATGAATAGAAAAGACGGTGCAAGCTGTAAGCAGCCTACACCGACAGGTCCCGTTGGAGCGGGGTGCCTAGCCTTGGACAATCAAGATAGCTTGCAGGATGGCTCAAAAAGTCGCTTCCCTCCGCTGGTCTTAACCAGGCTCAGGTTCTAAGGGTATATTCTCAGCCTGATTATGAATTGGAACACAAATCAGGCACCCCCAGCTTAGGACTTAATCCTAACAGAAGAACCGAGTTGATGCAGGAAACTTTTACGGGATCTTCCTCTAACCCTCACCGCGATCGCGTTCCTCTGTAAGGGGGATTCAATACGGCTCAATCCCGTGACATCCCCTCTCCGTTAAGCGATCGAATCCCACCCGGAGTTTGATGGGGTTGATGGTGTTCTCCCCACTGCCGGAAGCGATCGTTTTGCCTACTCAGACCAAAGTTTAACTCTGCATTGTGCATTTAGTGCATTTAATTCGCAATGCCTTTTTTTGCCGCTCAAGCGAACCGTTAGTCCGTTCCTTGAATACAGCAATCCTAAATGGGTTGTGTGGTGTGAGCCCTTCGGGATCACACCACACAACGGTTTCAGCAGTCTAGTCATTACAACTGACTTAGGACTGCTGTATGTGTTGCGGTGGTTGCAATGTTTTTATTTTAATCCGATCAGAAGCACAGAAAATTTAGTGAGTTTATTGGCTACTAACTTAAGGCGGAAGAGTGCGGCACTCCGCGCCGTACTCTTCCATTAAATTTTTTCGCTTTCAGTGGCAAGTTGCGATTTTATTGATAAACTAAGATTGTGTTTCACATCTCGCTTTGCTCACCACTTCCACACAAGTCGTTGCAAGTAGATGCGTAGGCTCATACATCGGGCATTTTACCGAAGGTCTAGTCCGCATTTTTGAACTTAGTTATTAGCAATCCTAAATGGGTCATGTCGTGTGTGCCCGAAGGGCACACATCACACAATGGTTTCAGCAGTCGCTGTATTCGCTAGCGAAAGGGTTTCAAGATGTTAATCTCAATCAGAATTCTTCTGCTAGTTGCTACCACACTTTATCAAGCAGGCGCTTGCTGGCTAGAAGATCGACAATCACCGCCTGGTCAACTAGTTGATGTGGGAGGCTATCGGCTCCATCTTTACGTTGTAGGAGAAGCCAAGCCAACGATTGTTCTAGATCATAGCTTAGGAGGAATAGAAGGCTATTTCCTAATTGAGGAATTAGCAAAGTTAGCGCGAATCTGTATCTACGATCGGGCAGGTTATGGGTGGAGCGATCACAGCCCAAATCCTCGAACCAGTGAGCAAATTGCCAAAGAATTAGACAGACTCCTGACTCAAGCAGGAATCGAGCCACCCTATGTCTTAGTCGGTAATTCGTTTGGCGGCTACAATGTACGACTTTACGCCCATTTGTTTCCTCAGAAGGTTGCGGGCATTGTGCTCACTGATGCGCTGCATGAGACAGAAATGCTTAAGATGTCCGTTCGCTTACAAGCTCTAAAGCTCTTTTTCCTCTCAGGCTTTGCGATGTCTATTCTAGGCTCAATGCTGGGGATTATTCGCTTGCTCAGCGTGTGCAAAGCCTTTGAATTACTAAAGCCTGAGTTGCGCTATTTTTCTAAGGATGCTCTCAAGGGAGTGAAACGTTCCTTTTGTCGTTCCAAGCACTGGATTACGATGAGTAGAGAGATGATGAATCTAGACAACAGTGCGCGTCAAGTGAGTATTGCCAAGCATTTTGGTACAGTGCCTATGGTTAGCATTAAAGCTAGTTCATTTTTCAAACCCTCCTTCTGGACTATCTTAATTCCCCTGAAAGACGCTAACCAATTGCGGGAAAAAATGCACGAAAAATTATCTAAATTATCCACAGATTGTGTTCAACTGGAGGCAAGTAAAAGTGGTCATTTTGTCTGGATGGATCAACCAGATGTCATTGTGGATGCTGTAAGAACAGTACTCAATAAAATTGATCCTTCTCGCCATTAGTCTCCGATAAAGCCAGCTAACTCTTTATTGCACCGAACTATTGCGGGTGATCGGAGTAAATAGGACATGAACCATTGCTAGATTGCTGAGCTTTCCACTGAAAGCGAAAAAATTTAGTGGCAGAGTGCGGCCGTACTCTGTCGCCTTAAGTTGTTAGCCGATCTATATTCAGAAGTAATCTTATAATGATTGAATCCTTTCTCAGAAAATTTAAAATTTCAAAATTGCGATTAAGAACAGGGGTCGGCTTAATTTTAGCCACTTTTCTTATTTTATTTTGGCTTGTCCCGAGCAATCCATTCTTGTTTGAGAATCCATCCTGGTTGTTTAGTAGACCATCCGATGAGATTATTCTCAAATCTCTACCTTCTAAAAAAAACATTGATTATCGTCCATTGAGATCATTATTACAAACCCAACAGTGGGAAAAAGCCGATCGGGAAACTCAAGAAAAGATAGCACAACTATTAGGGTCTTTCTCTTCTGTACCAGAGCTTAATCCTCTTCTGAGATTTTGGTTTCCAAAACCAACTTATATATCAAAAATCCCTTGTACTGACTTGTTAACCATTGATCTCCTGTGGACAACGTTTAGTGAAGGACGTTTCGGAATTAATGTCCAAAGGCAAATTGTAGAAAATGATTCTAGATTATCAAGTCCAGAGGAAATTAAACAGATTTGTTTAAGGCAATGTCCTCAAGAAATACCCAACACTATAGAGAAAGGCAGATGTAAAATGAGTTGCGAAAGTCAACGTATAGAGGCGCAGTTTGAGAGAATTCCGGCAGCAATGGGAAGAGGTCACTCGACAGTAGTTAACCCATTACCAGCAGGCTATTATCCCTCACCAATTGAAGTGAGAAATCATGAAGCTGATGCCTACCGTGAACTTGCACAACGAGCTAACCGATGTCACGTCTAATACAGCAGTCCTAGATCAGTTGTAAGGGCTAGACTGCTGAAACCGTTGTGTGGTGTGCGCCCGAAGGGGGAGTGTCAAGTATTTTGTGTAAGTCAAAAATTAGAGCGGGAAGCGCTCAGGAAATTCAATAGCGAAGCGAGCCAGGGCCGCACCCCAGTTGTGAATGGGCTTCGTCCATTTCTTCTCAA
>JBEAPM010000277.1:0-3785 GCA_041164445.1 Cyanobacteriota bacterium | reverse complement strand
GAAGTGTGTACCAAACTGTGTCTCAATGCGGTATTCACTTCTTGCGTTGCCTAAATTGGTCTAGGCAATCCCCGTACCTTTTAGGGCGGGGTTAGTGAAAACAGCTTAGCCTTTTAGGGCGCGTCATTTCAGTCCAGAACCCTTATGGTATACCCATTAGCTGCGTCTGTCCCCGTTTGTCCCCTAGGGGCTGAGTTTAGAGTTTCCCGTTCACAGTGGTAAGTCCCCTAAAGCTCGATCGATCTGTTGATGCAACTCCGTTACGCTGCTGCTATTGTCTAAAACCCAATCCGCTAGAGCACATTTATCCGGCAGAGGGTACTGAGCCTCAATACGGGACTGAGCTTCCCGTAAGGTTAAGGAATTGCGCTGCATGAGACGATCGCATTGCTGCTGAAGCGTACAAGACACGACCCAGGTTTCCGTGACTAAGGGGGTGAGGTGATAGCCCGTTTCAAACAGGAGGGGAATGGCCAGCACAACGATCGGTTCCTCTCTCAACTCCGTCAAGGTCTGCTCAAAACACTGTTGAACAAGGGGATGAATCTGAGCTTCCAACCAGCGCCGTTCCTCCACATCCTGAAAAATAATCTGACCCAATTGGGGACGATCGAGGGTGCCATCCTGCCGCAGTATCTCAGCACCATAGCGTTGGACAAGGGAGGCCAAGACCGGTGATCCTGGTTCAACCACCTGCCGAGCATAATGATCTGCATCTAAGACCGGGAGGCGATACTGTTGGACCAAATACTCAGAGACAGTGGTTTTACCCGTGGCAATGCCACCCGTCAAACCAATCCTGCGTTGTTTTAAGTTGTTCTGGGGGAAAGTCACAATAGGGGCTGTCATCATTTAGCGCTGATGTGTTTATACGGCAGTCGTTTCAGCCCCTAGTTATGTTTGCTGGAGCGGGCGCGGTAACCTTGATGTCGCAAGGCTTCTAGACCTAATTGATGACGCGCCCTAGCATTTCTGGAGGGGATGCCATTTCTTAGCTTACCTGCTGAGGAGATCTAGTCTTTAGCCCTCAGAGCCTCAGACCACCTCGCCGCAAAACAAAGGGGAAAGCAGTTGCCCACTTTCCCCTTTGAGGTGTGTATTGGAAATTATGATTTCAGCGTCATTCTAGCGATCGAAACTTTCTAAGCTACAGGTAAATGGGCAGGAGGCGTAGACCGAAGGGGTTTCGGCTTCCTCGGCTTTGCCATTCAGCCAGGTTAACCAACTGACATCCTGGGGATGTACGCCTTTGATGGTGAGGATGGCAGACCCGATCATGACCCCCAAGATATGTAAGGTCAACACCCCGCCAGCAACCAGCAGCACCGAACTCATGGGCAGAATGGACTGCAGCGTAACGGCCAATAAAGCGCCGATGCCTACGACTAAAATGAGAATCGGAAAGCCGATGACGAGAGAACAAACGATAAAAGTAAACACCCACACTAAAAAGCTCTTGGCGAAAAAGAGAGCGTAGGTTTTTCCTAAGCTTTGGCTATTGGCTAATGTCATATTCGTGCTCCTGTATTGTCAATAATGTGGTATTATGATCCGTGGTCAGAAAAACGAGGATCAAGAAGGCAAATGTAATCTGAAGGTTGTTTCAGAAGAAGGAATAAGCAAGTTTCCGGATCTTCAGTAGAAAAGCCTGAAGAACAAGAGGAAACAGGAAACAAACAGTAAGAGAAGCAAAAAAGCCTCTTCTCCCAAAAGATAAAGAGATCCCTTCCTTAAGCCTCTAAAGCAAATATTAAAGGCTGAAATTTACGTTAGGGCTGGATAGAATTATGGATACGAAAATCCCGGCGAATAAGATTCGCTGGTTCCCTTAGTATAAGGATAAACTTAAGAAAATGAGAATTACTTAAACAAAGTTTACATACAGGGCAGTTCGATCATCCGAAGTGGAGTTCTGGAGCAGGACTCAGAATACTGTTTCGCTCCTAGTCGTATACGGGATAGCTTGATGACTAGCGTTTACGGGCCGAGCGTCTTGTGGCACAGTTAAGAGCGCTGGGGATTACTCCCAACCCTACACCTGAGTCTAAATTATGACGGAAACACCTTCTTCCCCAGAGATAACCTCTGGGCGTTGTTTAACGGGGTCTCTCATTTCCGGGGGATTCGGCTTTTTGCTCTATCAATTAACAACGTCGATCGCCACGACCTTTGCGGCTAAGCCGATCGTTCAAAAGAGTTACTTAGCCACCAATATTGGTATTGCGGTGCGTACCTTAGTAGTGGGAGCCTGTTCTTTAGCCACGTTTATTTTCATTATGGCTGCGGTGGGCTTATTCCTACTCGGTCTGCAAACTGCGTTTCGTAAGTTTAAAAACGAGGGTTAAGATGGGTCGCATTTCCAGAACGATTACCTGGTTGCTCACGGCAAATTTCTTTTTTGTCTTAGCGAGTTTTGCCTGGTTTCTCATTGCCCTGCTGGGTCGCAGTTTGAAGTTATCCTGGGGGCTAGATCTCTGGTACTCCCTCTGGCAACCTCTCTTTAGTCCTGCCATTGGTTTACTGATGGGAGGGGCGATCGTCAGTGGGGTGGGGAGTTGGCTTTGGCAAAAGTTGCAAGCCTTTAAGGCGGCTCAGTCGGAGTAAACCCCTGAGTAAACCCTTTAGCGATCGTTTCCGGGGTGGATTTGATTCTGGCGGTAGGCCGGAATTAAGATTCCATACTTGGGGGCAAAAAACATGACTAGGACAAAGATCAGCGTGAGTAAAACGACAATACTTCCCCCCGTAGACACATCCCAGTGATAACTCAGATAGGTTCCCCCCACACAGGCAAAAACACTACTGCCGATCGCAATTCCTAACATGTGCTCAAACCGATCGCTGAGCAGATAGGCGATCGAACCCGGGGTAATGAGCATGGCAATGACTAAAATAACACCAGCGGTTTGTAGGGCCGTAACGATCGTTAAGGCTAACACCGAGAGTAAGGTGTAATACAGTGCGGGAATATTCAGGCCGATCGCTTTAGCGTGGTTAGGGTCAAAACAAAATAAGAGTAAATCCTTGCGCCGTAAGCCGACAATGACCAGCGTGAGCAGTCCGGCAATCAAAGTTTGGATAATATCCTCTCGAGTAATGCCTAAAACATTGCCAAATAAAATATGAAAGAGATCGATATTACTGGGAATTTTAGTCACCAAGACCAGCCCTAACGCAAAAAATCCGCTAAATACAACTCCAATAACGGCATCTTCCTTTAGTCGAGTTTTGGACTGGACAAAGCCGATCGCTACCGTGGCACCAAATCCAAAGATAAAGGCACCAATGGCAAAGGGAATATTCAGGGCATAGGCCACAATTACACCGGGGACAACGGCATGGGAAATGGCATCTCCCATTAAAGACCAACCTTTGAGGGTGATATAGCAGGACAGCACTGCACACACCAACCCCACAAAGGCACTGACCCACAATGCTTTGACTAAAAAACCATATTGCAGAGGTTCCAGTAACCAATTCCAGAGGGGGAAAGTCCCCAAGGTTAAGCTAGAGAGCGCGATCGTCTCAGTCATGCCAGGGCCTCGGTAATGGGGTGGGGGAAGGTGTGCCGGGGCAACGAGAACGTTTGACTGTGATTCATGGTTTTCAGGGTGGGCAGTCCACCAAAGGTCATCACCAGATTTTCTTCCGTAAAGACCTCGGCGGTGGGGCCTTCCGCCAAAATGGTGTGGTTAATTAAAATGGTGCGATCGCAAAAGGTGGAAATGGAGGCTAGATCGTGGGTTGAGATCAAAATCGTGTGGCCGTCTTGTCGCAGTTGCAAG
>JBEAPM010000276.1:0-14561 GCA_041164445.1 Cyanobacteriota bacterium | reverse complement strand
ACTTTATAACCTGGAATTTCACTACCAAGACACCGAAGCCCCGAAGGAATACCTTTGTGTTCTTTGTGCCTCTGTGGTTTAATCCTGAACTTTCCGGTTTATTTAATTCACGATCCTAAGGCAACCATCCCCTTAAAATCCACAACTCAAAATTCGCAACTCAAAACTCAAATGTCCTCCACCGTCAGTATTGTTCTGGGTACCCGACCTGAAGCCATTAAGCTTGCCCCGGTCATTCAATGTTTTCGTCAGTGTCCTCATCTTCACACCCAGGTGATTTTGACGGGGCAACATCGGGAAATGGTGGAGCAAGTGATGAATTGGTTTGGGCTCCAGGCAGATTTTGACCTGGCCATTATGCAAGCCCAACAGACCTTGACGGACATTACCTGCCGTAGCCTGCAGGGGTTACAAGCCTTATTTAAGGAACACTCTCCCCAGTTTGTCATCGTCCAAGGAGATACCACCACCGCCTTTGCTGCTGGTCTTGCCGCCTTCTATAACAAAATCCCCGTCGGTCATGTAGAAGCGGGCTTACGCACAGACGACTTATTTAATCCCTATCCCGAAGAAGCGAATCGTCGCCTCATTTCCCAAATTGCTCAGTTACACTTTGCCCCTACAGGACAATCTGTCGAAAATCTCAAACGATCGGGAATTCGTCAGGGCATTCACCAAACCGGCAATACTGTTATTGATGCCTTGCTCTCCGTTGCCGACCACAACCCCGATTGCCCCATCCCCGGCTTAACTTGGTCAGACTATCGGGTCATCCTAGCCACCGTTCATCGCCGTGAAAACTGGGGAGCCCCTCTCCAGGATATTGCCGCAAGCTTTCTTGAGATTTTAGAACAGTGCCCCGATGTGGCTCTGCTGTTGCCCTTGCACCGCAACCCGATCGTGCGGGAGCCCCTACAGGCAGCGCTAGGCAATCATCCCCGCGCCTTTTTAACGGATCCCTTAGATTATCCTAATTTGGTGGCTGCCATTCAACGTTGTACCCTGCTCCTCACAGACTCCGGAGGCTTACAGGAAGAAGCCCCCAGCTTAGGCAAACCCGTCTTAGTCTTACGAGAAACAACGGAACGCCCCGAAGCCGTGGAGGCGGGTACCGCTCAGTTAGTCGGCACCGATCGCGCCCAAATTGTCTCCTCAACCCTTGCCCTGCTGAATAATCCTGCGCTCTACGATCGCATGGCCACTGCCATTAATCCCTTTGGAGATGGTCAATCCAGCGATCGGATTCTCGGGATCGTTTTAGACTATCTCAAGGCATCACAGACTCAAGAGCGATCGTAAAAATTTTTAGCGGGTAAGCTTGACAAACTTTTCATCCCTTCGCTACTATGAATAAGCTTTCGTCAAAAGCGCCTAGCCCCCATCGTCTAGAGGCCTAGGACACCTCCCTTTCACGGAGGCGACGGGGATTCGAATTCCCCTGGGGGTATCTAATTGATATTTGATCAGCAGCAATCCTAAATCTTTTGTAAGGATTAGGCTGCTTAGATATTTGTCTGGTGTACGCCCAAAGGTCAACACCAGACCTTTAGGATGGCTATAAACAGAAGCGGGGCATTTCGGTTTCCCAAAACACCCCGTTTTTTCTAACCAGTCCTAATCTGGGACGGTTTAGAAATTCATTTCTGCCAATTGTACTTTCTCGATTTGTTTCTTCTTGAGAACCAAGAAGACTTGAGCAATGACCACTGCCCCAAAGAAAGCTAACAAGCCACGGATTCGATTGGCACTTTGCAGCACAATTTCCGTATCTTTCTGGCCAAAGCCCCCCACGTTTGGATCGGTGGTAATGACTTGATCCTTCGTGACAGCATCGCCAACGGAGACCAGTAACTCAGGCCCAGGGGGAATAATGTCTACGACTTCAGTACCATCTTCAGTGGTGATGGTGACATCAAAGCCAAAACCAGAATCCACAACATCGGTAATGGTTCCCGAGGCAGAAGCATTATAGGACGTATTATTGCTCTTGTCGCCTGTCGGATAAACCTGTCCCCGACCTCGGTTGCCACCCACATGGATGGAGTATTTACCAAAGTGAACGGAGCTATCGGTTGCGGGATCTGGTGCTTTCACGGGGAAGACTAACTCTTCAAATTCTTCGCCGGGAACGGGGCCGGCCAGGAGAATGTTTTCTTGATCTTCGCTATAGGGGGTAACGTAGTAGTAAAAATCTCCCACTTCTTCCATTAGCTCTTCGGAAAGATCTTCCATATCCGCCAGTTTGAAGCCTTCTGGGAGCACAATCACGGCACCCACGGCTAATTCACCCAGAGAGCCATCGGCCCAAACTTCTTGAATGCTATGGTCGTAGGGGATTTTAACCGTTGCGGCAAACACGTCATTGGGTAGTACCGCTTGAGGGACTTCAATTTGGACGGGCTTAGCGGCTAAGTGGCAGTTCGCACACACAATGCGCCCGGTGGCTTCCCGTGGGCTAGCGTAGTTTTCTTGGGCCCAGAAGGGGTAGGCATGGGCTACGGGGGTAGAAACGACGCTCGTAAAGAACCATAGCCCCATTACGGCGATCGTTAAGGAAAAAACTTGCAGGCTCTTGACCCAGGCTGCCCCAAAAATTTGAGACCAACGCGGGAGGTTAACTCGTGACATATTCATGGATTCAAAAATATTAAGGATGCTGAAAACACTTTAGGAGATAAGGGACTCCCACCGTTCCAAATTTTGAGTGTTAAGTGTTGAGTTTTAAGTTTGATCGCTCATCGCTAACTCAACATTCAAACCTTAAAACTTAAAACTAAATTAGGACCACCAAGGGTCTTCACCAGTCCGGAAGTCGGTTTCTGTCCAGGGGACGAGGTTTACGGTGCCTTCGCTGGTTTCGACATGGGTTAGAGCCAAGGAAAGTGGCGCAGGACCCCGCACGACTTTGCCGGTAGCATCATACTGAGATCCATGACAAGGACACTTAAATTTATTTTCGCTTGCATTCCAGGGCACCACGCAGCCTAAGTGAGTGCAGACGGCATTGAGTCCGTAGCTGGACAGGGCTTCATCCCCTTCTACAATCAGGTACGTGGGATCCCCTTTCAGCCCTTGGACTAAGACCCGCTCGCCAACATTATGAGCGGCTAAAAAATCTTCTACGACGACATCATTCCCAAGGGCATCTTTGGCTGCCACGCCCCCACCGGTACCACCGGAGGAGGGGGGAATAAAATAATTCACAACTGGGTAAAGGGCTCCGGCCGCCACCCCAGTAATTGAGCCGAAGGTGAGCAGATTCATAAACTGACGACGACCCATACTGGGAGCATCAGAAGCTGGAGAAACTTGTGTCATAACTTGTTTTTTTTGAGCGTTATTACTTATGGTTCAAGGGGACGACGATCGGGGTGATTATTCCGACTCGAATCCGCGCCCCGTTATTATACCCTAGGAGGGGTTAAAACCCTGGGTTGGTCTGGTTAAGCTAGGGACTCAACCGGGAGGGTGACAAGGCCAGTTCCTCCGTTGTCCGGGTCTGCTTCCGCTTTAGACAGAGACCCCTTGTGAGGTAGGATTCAGGGGGTAACTCTTCAATTCAGCCCCCTGTGCAGTCATGTCAATGGAAATTTCCGACAATTCTGACAATCTTGCTTCTTCTGATGCCGTTGCTGTTCCCCAGCGGGAGCGGGAACCTTGGATTTCCTTGCTGTTATACAGACTGTTTAAGTGGAGTTGTGTCATCCCGCTGTTTCGCTTTTATTTTAGAGGCCGGGTTTACCGCCCTCAGGAGTATCTCGATCGGGGCCCTCTGATTGTTGTGGCAAACCATGCCAGTGATTTTGATCCGCCTTTTGTGGGGGCAACCTTTGGCCGTCCCGTGGCGTTTATGGCCAAAGAAGAACTGTTTCGGGTGCCAGGTTTGGGAAAATTTATTACCTTATACGGAGCCTATCCCGTTCGTCGGGGGGCGGTCGATCGTCGTGCGCTACGGGCCGCAGCGGAACGACTCCGAGACGGTTGGGCGGTGGGTCTCTTTTTGGATGGAACCCGCACTCCTGATGGACGAATCCATAACCCTCGTTTGGGGGCTGCCTTTTTAGCGGCTCAAACCCAGAGCACGATCGTTCCCGTGAGTGTGTGGGGCACAGACAAAATTTCAAAAGACGGTTCTGCTCTGCCTACACCGGTTCCGGTCACCATTCGCATTGGTGAGCCGATCGCTCCTCCGGCTTCTACGGCCCGGGCTGATCTTGAAACTGTTACGGATCGCTGTGTTCAGGCTGTTCATGCCTTACATGATTTAGGACGCTAGTCTGTCTCCTTCTTTTCCCAAGCCCTATGATCACTCGCCTCCTTGCCTCTCCTGTTTCCCCCCTGCCTTGTCTCCGGTATCAACCTACCCACCTTACCCACTTACACTCGGTGCGGAGCGATGGTACCGCTACCCTACAGGTTTTAGTCTATTGGCCCGAAGATAAGCTGCCCCCAGGGCGATCGACTGCCGCCGGGGTGCAGGCTCTACAGGTGAAAGTGGGGCGCAAACCTTGGCTTGACCTCAGTCCGGAGGAGTCTAAAGGCTACTGGCGGGCGGAGATCTCTCCCGTTACACCGGGGTTAGCGGTGCAGTTTCGCTACCAAGATGCTCAGGGGCACTGGCATCCCTTCACGCCGATCGCTGCCCTAGAACGGGTTTATGCCACCCATTACATTCCCGATTTGCGCTATGCCTGGCAGCAGTCGCCCCCGGTTTACGATCGTGCAAAGGTCTTGCTCGAAACCACTTTAGAAGGGCTTTTGTCTGGCTATGCGGGAGGACGTTTGGCTCCGCGATCCCGGGAAGAGTTATTTCAAAACCCGATTGGCCGCACGATTCTCAAAACGGATATTCCAGGCATTTTGTCCGAATGGGGCATTGATCAACTCATGGTGCCCCTCACCTCCTCCGTGGCGGATCGCTCTTACCTGAACCCCAAGTTCAATTACCTCACCTATGATGTCGCGGATATTGATTGGCAACTGGGGAAACATCGGGATCTGGCCGCCCTGGTCGATCGCTTCTATGAGGTCGGCATTATGATCGTGCCGGATTTAATTTTTGTCCATCAGGTGAACCAATGCTTTGAAGGATCCCTCGATACTTTAACCAGTGTCAATACGAGGGGGGACGCATCCCCCTTCTTTGTGGATGAAGGGGCGTTTCAGTTCCGGGACTATGGCACCTGGATGTTTCGCTTGGAGGATCCGGCGGTTCGTCAGCAAATGATCGATAAGATTTTAGCCTTGGTGGATTTCTATCATCTCAAAATGATCCGCCTAGACTATATTGATGGGCTCTTGCTGCAATATTCTCAACGGGAGATTAACTATGGCGAAATCTTCCTGCGGGAACTGCGTAAAGCCTTAAAAACCTATGATCCCCAATTGCTGATTTTAGGGGAGGCCTTCGCCGTGATCGATCACCCCACCGTGAAAGGAGCGATCGATATTTTTTATGCCCCCTCGGGTTTTGCCATCACGGAGGAACTGTATAAACCCAGTGATCAACGCGATCGTCCCCTCTTTCCCACTTTGCATCGCATTGTCAGCGAAATTTATTACTTTACCCATTGGCCCCGTCGTCGTGCCGTTTATGCCCAACTCCATGACGAAACCTGTTCCGATGAACATGTGGCAGCCAGCCGTCCCCACGTTCCCTGGGCCTATGGCAACAATCCAGCGGAACTTGCCCGCCAGCAGGGACAATCTTTAGTGGAACTCGAGTTATTGGCTCCGTCCCAACTGCTGGATTATACGCGACGCTTAGTCCGCAACACCGAAGCCCTTACCCTCTTTAGTGCTGATTTGCTCTATATGTTTAGTCCTGGGGTGGATTCCTTAACTCTGGATTCCTCCGACAAAACCGGCAACTGGCGGGTGCATTGGGATCGGGTTACCCTAGAGCAGTTACGGGTCTGGCAGGCAACGGGCTTAACGGAGTCGGAAGTTATTGCGCTGCACCACCAACATCATCGGGACATGATTGCCCTCCGTCAAATCTTTCGGCATTACACCTGGGTCAACCCTGAATCGGCCCATCCCCTCACGGAAATTACCGTTTGTCATGTTGATCATGACAATGCGGTCTTGGGGTTGTTGCGTCGCAGCATTGTGCCCAATGCGCCCCAAGTAATTGTGCTCTTTAATTTAGGGGCTCAGTCTTTTCAGGACAGTGGCTATGAACTCCCCTTGGCGGAAGAGTTAACGGGAGCCTGGGAACTGCTCTTTCATGGCGATTATGCTGAAGCCCCTGGCCCCCACGATCGCCTGGTTTCCGTACCGGGTTCCTTTTGGAGCGATCGTCCCGTCTTAAAACTGCACTTCCAGGCGTGGAGTTTGCTGGTTTTATTGCGGGCTTAGGTTCCCCTTAATGATTCCTATTTAAAAGGCACAATCAACCTCTTACAATACAACAGCGATCCCCGTCTTCTCTGGGGGGCCTCAATGCCCGTCCAATCCTAACGTTCCCGTTATGCACATTCCCGCGATTTTTTCCTTTGCTTTGACCTGGCCCAGTTCCACCGCACTGAGTTTTGGCGGAAGTAAGCTCTTTCAAGTCTTGGTTCCCCTCTTTACCTTCATGCTGCTGCAGGAATTGAGAGTCTTTAAGGATGCCCTGATTCGCATTATTCACTTTTTCCGTCCCCAAAGTTCCTGGGGAGACTGTGAAAACCTGGTGAATCTGCTGGTGGGGTTCATGAGTTGGAAAATTGGCTGTGATTTGGGCTTTTTAATTATTGCAACGGGAGCCGCCCCCTGGACGATCGCTTTTACCTTTGCCGGGTTGGTGCCCTACACCATTACCCAATATGTTTTGTATTATGTATTTGGTCAAAAAATTCTCATCGAAGGTCGCCTCAATCCCTTCAAGCCCCAGGAATTTGTACCCCGATCGATTCGATCCCGCCCGCCCCTCTGGAAGGCTTTTATTTCTAAATTCTTTCATGAGAGCATGAATGCCACCAGTGCCCATGTGCCCCTGCGCCAAGTTTTTCTCAAACCTTTTTTAGACTATGGTTGTATTCTCTTAACCTGGCCGTTATATAACGTGGGTCTGATTTTTTCCCAGTCTGGAGAATTAAATTTCGCACCGATCGTTCACTTTACGTTTCTCTCGATTTTTACCTTTTATGTCGTCAACGTCCTGGGCTATATCCTGGGATATAACTTTGGCGAATTTCTCTATTTTCAAAGTATCTTTGCCCTGGAATGGGTGCAACGCTATCTCCGGGATCGACAACGTCAAGAACAGGCGCAACGATCGCCCAAACAAATTGTCCTGAGCACACCTGAGCCTGTACCCTCCCCCATTGTCTCTAAAACCTTTGGCGAACCTGTGCGAGACTTTTTAGCTCGCTACGGTCTCAATGTGCGCTGGTTACTGTCTACCAGTTTTGGGGTGATGACGGTGATTACGATCGAGCCGTCGTTATCGGGGTTTATTTTTTCCAATGCCGATCTGATTCAACAATTTCTGTACCATCACTTTGGTTCTTTAGATCCCGTCCATGTCCAGCAATTCTTAGCGGCGAGTCAACCCGCTGAATTACCGAACATTGCGCCGCTGATTGAATATTTTCAGGATTGAAGGCTTTCCACCGAAAAAACTTAAAGCGGAAGGGGGCACTGCCCCTTTCCGCCTTCAGTTGCTAGCCCGATTGAACGGAACTGTTAAGCAGTCAGTACTTTACTCATGTCGATCGCTACTACGACCCGAGCTAACATGATCCCGGTTGGAACGGGCTCGGCGGGGCTTCGGTGTTTCTCCAGAGCGATCGATGTAGCCCCGGGTGCCAGAGCGCTGCTCCTGGGAACGGGGTTTGCGGGAGGAACTGCGCTTGCGGGGTTTGGGAGTATCCAAATCGGGATATTCCAACACTTCATCATCCGGTGCTAAACGCATCCAAGCGGGACGGGTACGATCGTAGGACATCTGCAGGGCTGCCGCTGCAATGGTACGGGGATCGAAGCCTTCATCCGTGAGTTGAGACACGATAGGCAGGAAGGAGGCAAGTCGTTCGCTGCTCAGGGCTTCCCGCAGGTGAGATTTGAGGGAAACCAGATGATGGGCTTCAATGTCAGCCCGGTTGGGAATCGGACGAATATCTAAATGCTGCCGGACATGGCGCTCAATATCCCGGAGACGACGACGATCGCCGCCCTGAATCAGGGCAATCGCTACCCCCTCTTTACCGGCCCGGCCGGTTCGGCCCACGCGGTGGACATAGTTTTCTAAATTGTCGGGCAGGTCAAAGTTAATGACATGGCTGAGGTCGTCAACGTGAATGCCTCGGGCCGCAATGTCCGTTGCCACTACTAAGCGCACTTGGCGCTGGCGGAAGCGCAGGAGTAGCCGTTCCCGTTGGGTCTGGCTGAGATCGCCATGGTATTCATCTACGCTATGACCGGAGGCCTGGAGCTGACTGGTTAAGTCTGCGGCGGTACGGCGGGTGCGGACAAAAATAATGGCAGAATCCGGTTCTTCCATTTCTAAAATCGGCAGCAAAGACCGAGCTTTTGTCCAGCCCCGAGGCACCATATAGGCATATTGGTTAATCCGATTGGGGGCAGCCTTGGGCTGTTCCAACTTGATGGTGACGGGGGAGCGGAGGAACTTGGTGACAAGCTCTGAAACCGTGGGGGGCATGGTGGCGGAGAAGAAGGCAGTTTGTCGCTCGGAAGGGGCTTTCGACAGGATCGTTTCCACGTCGTCGATGAAGCCCATACTCAGCATTTCATCCGCTTCGTCTAACACCAACCAACTGAGTTGATCCAGTTTGAGGGCTCCTCTGCTGAGCATATCCAAAACCCGACCTGGGGTACCCACCACCACTTGGCTACCCCGATCGAGGCGATCCAGTTGGAGGTCAATGGATTGTCCACCATAAATACTGAGAATATAGACTTGGCGATCGGTATTAAATTGACGAATGGCCTGAGTGACCTGCACCGCTAGCTCACGGGTTGGCACTAAAATCAGGGCTTGGACGGCCCGATTGCGAGGATTAATCCGATCCAAAATAGGCAGGGCAAAGGCGGCGGTTTTACCGGTTCCAGTTTGGGCTTGGCCCACTACATCCCGGCCGGACAGTAAATGAGGAATGGCTTCACTCTGGATGGCGGTAGGAGCAGTAAATTCTAATTTTTCTAAATGATGAATACGGGACTCGGATAGACCAAGGGTTTTAAAGGAAAGGGTCATGTAATCTCCTAATGTGTAAAGAGTTCTAGAGAACTCAGGTCAAACTTTGCAAGGGAAACTGATCATTAGTTTTGAGTTTTAAGTTTTGAGTTCAATAGCCTATTCAAACCTATAATTCATAACTCAAAACTCATAATTCATAACTCAACAACTCGTCCTCTCAAGTCATATTCTTCAGCTTCCGTGATTTCAACAGGCACCAAGCTGGCCAGGCGTGCCGATCCCTCCACATACACCAGCCCGTCTACTTCCGGTGCAAAACGGGGGGAACGTCCTAGCTTCAGGCCAGTTTCGGGATGCTCTGCTTCGATCAGCACATCTACGACCTTGCCAACTTCCTGCTGGTTGCGGCGATGGGAAATCGGCTGTTGCAGGCTCATCAAGCGATGTAGACGATCGTCCATGACCTCGGGGTCAACAGGATTGGGGAGGTTGATCGCTGCGGTTCCCTCTTCTGGTGAAAAGGTAAAGGCTCCGACGTGATCAAACTGGTGCCGCTCGATAAAGTCCAAGAGGTGCTGGAAATGTTCTTCCGTCTCACCGGGAAATCCCACAATAAAGGTGGTGCGAATGACCGCTTCCGGTAAGGCAGCCCGAATATTGTCTAAAACCCGATCGTTCACCTGACTTTGCCAGGGACGGTTCATGGCTTTGAGAACATCGGGGTGGGAATGTTGCAAAGGCAAGTCGAGGTAAGGCAAAACATTGGGCACCTCGCGGATGGCTTCAATGACTTCCGGAGTTAAGCCGGTGGGATAGGCGTAATGGATGCGAATCCAGGGAACATCAACAGATCCCAAGGCCCGCAAGAGTTCCGCCAACATCGGTTTGCCATAGCGATCGAGGCCATAGTTAGTGGTGATTTGGGAAATGAGCACAATTTCCTGCACCCCCTCCGCTGCTAGGCGTTGGGCCTCGGTGACGATGGATTCAATGGAGCGCGATCGTTGATTCCCCCGAAGATGGGGAATGATGCAAAAGGCACAACGATAATCACATCCCTCCGCTACCCGCAGGTAGGCGACAGCTTCTGTGGTGGTGCGGTAGCGAGGTAAGGCCTCGTCCGCAATATAGGTTGGGGTGGGGGTCACGGCGGTGACGCGCTCTCCCTGTTCAACCCGGTCAATCACATTCACGATCGTTTGGTAATCCCCCGTTCCCACGAGGGCCACCGCTTCAGGAAGTTCTTCCAGTAACTGCTCTTGGAAATGCTGAGCCATGCATCCCGCAATGACAATTTTTTTGCCCGCTTCCGCCAGTTCCACTAGGGTACGCACCGACTCTTCCCGCGCCGCTTGAATAAAGCTGCAGGTATTGACAATCACATAATCTGCGATCGTTTCATCGAGGGTAACGGGATAATCTGCCTGGAGGAGCAGCCCCATCATGTGCTCTGTATCAATGCGATTTTTCTCACAACCTAAGTGAGCAATACTAATGGTTGGTTTTTGAACCATAAATGCTTTTCCCAGCAGACAGGGCAAACAACACGGCTTGAGGGCAAGGCTAAAGAAACGCGATCGCCGTAAACTCCCTCATTAAGCTGGAATGCAGTTGCTGTTCCTGCCCTAAAGGGACTTATTAGATCTTCAGATCTTCATTAGATCTTCAAGGTAAAGCACCTTGAGTTAGACTAGAAATTTAACCTTTGCCTCAATATCCTAGCGCTAAATGGCTTACGCAACATATTTTAACAAAAAAGCCGGATTTAATAAAGATTTATAACATTGCCTGTTATTCCAGGGCGATCGGTGATTGCTGCAAGCCCAAACAGGAAAGGGGGTACAGCGAAGCGGTACCCCCTCAGACCCTGAGCAAATCAGCTTTTTCCCGCCTGGGCGGGGAGCCGAGACTCAAGGTTTCCTAGAGATCAAAATGACGACGACTAAAAAGACCAGGTGGGCCAGTCTGCTTGACGGTTAAATTCCAGCATATTTTCAAACTTCCGGAGTTCAACCCGTTGCAACTGAAATTCCGGGAAGTCCATCAGAAAAACCTCATTTAAGCGATCGATGTGCTCACTCAGTTTCTCCACATCCACCGCAGCGCCATCAGCGCCAGTAAAGTAGCCCAGGGTAATATGCCCGGTAAAGTGATATTGCTGATCAATGCCTAATGCCAGTAAATCGGAGGTTTGGTAAATCGATCGTCGGAGTTGGAGAATTCTCTGATAATCCGCCTCCGTGTTGGGGGCTAAGCAAACGGCGATCGCTCGGGTCATGACAATAAAACCTAGTACCTTTAAGCCGATCGCTGTCCCCGTAGTGGGTTGCTGGCTTAAAACCTCGGTAATCTGGGCCCGCAGTTTGGTTTCATACTCGGGTTGCGATTCTACTTGCTGCCGATAGGTGCTCTCCCAAATCAAATCAGCGATCGTCAGGTGAAAGGTTTCCAGCGGGAGCGGCACCGCCAGATCCGCCGGTAACCCTTGCCAAAACTCTTGCTTGACCGCTTCTAGTTGTTGGAAAAACTGGGCATTCCCCGGATCCTGGGAGCCGGGGGGAGTGGTCAAGGTATAGCCAGGAAAAAACGTAGGCTTTACTGACCCATTCGGAAGAACATCAAATTTAGGGGAAGGTTGTATTAAGGGCCATTGACTACGGTAATGCTCTAGACGAGTCATGCCCATGAGCCGATTAATGTAAACCTGATATTGATCGTCCAATGCTGATGACCTCAATGGAAATTCAGAGTAGCTGCCGCTAAACGAGCGACCGTGGCCAGGAGACTGGCGCAGCGCCATCAGCACTATGCCATCGCTGTCCTTGCCGTTCCTACAGCCTAATCGATCTTGAGACCCTTAGGGCACCTCGAAAAATTGAAAATTTTACCCGAGTACCCCCGCCAGAATAGGAATTGTGGCGGGCGGCCTAGTCACTCACCAGAATTAATCCCCTCAATGCGGTTTAGAATCAGGAGCGAAGGGTCGAAGAAACCGGAGACGATCGCTAATCTTGTCGTGGGGCAAGCTCAGCGATCGCAATTCCCGTAGACGCTTCACTGGGCTGCTTGCCTGAAGTCGCCCGCAGTGGGTCTGAGTTGACCCAAGTTCATCGCTTTCATCTGGGACTATTTCATGACCAATCGCCTCCTGCATTCCGCGAGTTTATACCTGCGCAAACACGCCGAAAATCCCATTGATTGGTGGCCGTGGTGCCCTGAAGCGCTGGAAAAGGCGGCAGCAGAGGATAAGCCGATTTTCCTGTCCATTGGCTATTCCTCCTGCCACTGGTGTACCGTCATGGAGGGAGAAGCCTTTTCAGATCCGGCGGTGGCGGACTACCTCAATGCGCATTTTGTCCCCATCAAAGTGGATCGGGAGGAGCGCCCCGACGTAGACAGTATTTATATGCAGTTTTTGCAAATGATGGTGGGGCAGGGAGGATGGCCCCTCAATGTGTTTTTATCCCCCAAGGATCGGATCCCCTTTTATGGGGGCACCTATTTTCCCCTAGAGCCCCGTTACGGCAGACCAGGGTTTTTGCAGGTCTTAGAAAATTTACATCGTTATTATCAAAGCGATCGGGGGCGATTAATTGAAATTCAGCAGGAAATGCTGCGGGGGTTACAACAAGCCATCGATCTGGGGACACCCCAGGAGTGGGATGCCAAGCTCCTAGGGCAGGGGTTAGAGATTTGCACCCGGATCATTGCCCCCCGCTTTAACGGGAATAGTTTTCCGATGATGCCCTACGCTTTAAGCGTCCTCCGCCGCAGCCGCTGGGCGGATGAGGGGGGAGAGAATGCCCGTAAAGCCTGCCAACAACGGGGCTTTGATCTGGTGTTGGGGGGTATTTACGATCACGTTGGCGGTGGTTTTCATCGCTATACCGTAGATGCCACTTGGACCGTGCCTCACTTTGAGAAAATGCTCTATGACAATGGGCAAATTCTAGAATTTTTAGCCTATCTGTGGGTTTCGGGGACGCAGGAACCCGCTATTTTGCGAGCGATCGAGGGAACCGTAGCGTGGCTGAAACGGGAAATGACCGATGCGGCGGGTTATTTCTATGCGGCTCAGGATGCCGATAGTTTTGCGACGGCAACGGATCGGGAGCCGGAGGAGGGAGCCTTTTATGTTTGGCGTTACGCTGAACTGGAGACGGCCTTAACGGAAGCCGAACTGACGGCTTTGACCCAGGAATTTACCGTGACGGTGACCGGCAATTTTGAAGGACAAAATGTGTTGCAACGGCGACATCGGGGTGATCTCAGCACAGCGGCTCAAACCGCCTTAGCTAAATTGTTTCAGTTGCGCTATGGCACGGCCGATCACGAGGGCATGACCTTTCCCCCAGCCCGCTCCAATGCGGAGGCCAAAGCTGAACCTTGGCCAGGGCGAATTCCGGCGGTGACGGATACCAAAATGATTGTGGCCTGGAACGGGTTAATGATTTCAGGATTAGCGATCGCTGCCCGGATGTTGCAACGTCCAGACTTTTATGCCTTGGCGGAGCAAGCCGCTACCTTTATTTTGGAACATCAATGGCAACCGGTTCCCGGTCAAGGGGAAAAACTGGATTTGCGGCTCCATCGCCTCCATTACGATGGCCAAGCGGCAGTGCTGGCGCAATCTGAGGATTATGCGTTTTGGATTAAAGCCCTGCTGGATTTGCACCAAGCGCAACTGTGTTTAGCGGGGGTAAACCCCGATCGAGACTGGCTACAAGCGGCCCGCAACGCCCAGACAGAATGCGATCGTTGGTTGGGGGATCCCGCTGGTGGCTATTACAACGCAGCGATCGATGCCAGTGAAGATTTAGTGGTGCGGGAACGGAATTATTTTGACAATGCGACCCCCTCCGGTAATGGGGTGGGTACCGAAAACCTCGTGCGTCTGGCTTTAGTGACGGAAGATCTCCAGTACCTCGACCAAGCCCAACAGACCCTGAAAACCTTTAGCGCCGCAATGGAACGATCGCCCCAGGCCTGTCCGAGTTTATTGGCCGCCTTAGACACCTATGAACACGCCGCCTTACTGAAACTCAGCCCCCAAGCGATCGTCTCCTGGCCACAAACCTATAGCCCCACCGTCAGTTTGCAAACGGGGACAGATTTACCCGAGGGGACAGTGGGGATGGTGTGTGCGGGCTTAAGCTGTCAAGCTCCAGCGGAATCCTTAGCCGTTTTGCAGGATCAACTGGACTCCGTTACCACTCCCCCCCTCTAACTTTTCTCTCAAACGGGGTGTCTTTACTGGGGGATTATCCTCAATTTTTTCTATTCCGGGAAAAGCTCGTGCATTTGTAAAAAACTTATGCTAGGATTAAAACCCTGTAACGGGGCGTAGCGCAGCTTGGTAGCGCACTACTTTGGGGTAGTAGGGGTCGTGGGTTCAAATCCCGCCGCTCCGATTCAG
>JBEAPM010000275.1:0-3120 GCA_041164445.1 Cyanobacteriota bacterium | reverse complement strand
ACTTCGTTTACGACTCCAAGAAATCCGGTTCCGTCACCGTGTCCCACCTCCGCTTTGGCCCGGAACCGATTCGCTCTACCTACCTGATCACCGAGGCCAACTTCACCGCCTGTCACCAGTGGGAGTTTGTCACGCAGTTTAACCTCCTAGATGCGGCCGTACCCGGCTCCACCTTCCTGATCAACAGTCCCTTTGAGCCGGAAGAAACCTGGACACGCCTGCCCATGAGTCTACAACAGCAAATTGTGGATAAACAACTCAAAGTACACTGCATCAACGCCTCCCAAGTGGCCAAGGATGCGGGCATGGGGGGCCGGATTAATACCGTGATGCAAACCTGTTTCTTTGCCCTAGCAGGGGTACTGCCCCGTGAAGAAGCGATCGAGCAGATTAAAAAAGCGATTCGCAAGACCTACGGCAAGAAAGGGGAAGACATTGTTCGCATGAACATTGAGGCGGTGGAAAGTACCCTCGCCCACCTTTACGAAGTCCCCATTGGTGCCGTCCAAGCGGAAACCGAAGTTGCAGCCCCCAACCCCTGGGCCAACGCTCCCGCCTTTGTACGGGATGTTTTAGGACAAATTACGGCTCGACGGGGTGATGAGTTGCCCGTGAGTGCCCTACCCTGTGATGGCACCTTCCCCACGGGCACCACCAAGTATGAAAAGCGCAACGTGGGAGCCGAAATTCCCGTTTGGGATCCGGACGTTTGTGTGCAGTGTGGCAAGTGCATCATGGTCTGTCCCCATGGGGTCATTCGCGGCAAGGTCTACGAAGCGGGTCTGTTGGGGGATGCTCCCGACACCTTCAAGTCCACCGAAGCGCGGGATCGGGATTGGAAAGCCACAGGACAGCAGTTCACCATTCAAGTCGCAGCGGAAGACTGTACGGGCTGTGCCCTCTGTGTGGATATTTGTCCTGCCAAGAACAAATCCGAACCCCGCAAACGGGCCATCAATATGGAGCCTCAACTGCCCCTGCGGGAACAAGAACGCACCAACTGGGACTTCTTCCTCAATCTACCCAACCCCGATCGGAACCAGTTGGATCTCCGTAAAGTGGCCCACCAGCAAATGCAGGAACCCCTCTTTGAGTTCTCCGGTGCCTGTGCCGGTTGTGGAGAAACGCCCTACGTCAAACTGGCTAGCCAACTCTTTGGCGATCGAATGATCATCGCCAATGCCACCGGCTGTTCCTCCATTTACGGCGGGAACCTACCCACCACCCCTTGGACCGTCAACGCCGAAGGTCGCGGCCCTGCTTGGTCGAACTCCCTCTTTGAAGACAACGCAGAATTTGGCTTTGGGTTCCGCCTCAGTATTGACAAACATGCTGAATTTGCCCAAGAGTTACTCAGTGCCCTCGCAGAGACCACGATCGCTGATACCGCAGTAGTGCCCAGTGATCTCGCCACTGCCATCCTCAACGCAGATCAGTCCACCGAAGCCGACATCAACGAGCAGCGGGAGCGAGTTGCCCACCTGAAACAATACCTACACCAAGCCCTAGACAACGCCAGTGACACCCTCAAGTCCCAACTGAATAATCTCCTCTCCGTTGCGGACTACTTAGTGAAGAAGAGCGTCTGGATTATGGGGGGTGACGGCTGGGCCTACGACATCGGCTTCGGCGGTTTAGATCACGTCCTGGCCAGTGGGCGCAACGTCAACGTCCTCGTCCTCGACACTGAAGTCTACTCCAATACCGGTGGTCAAATGTCCAAAGCCACCCCCAAAGGAGCGATCGCCAAATTCGCGGCTGGGGGTAAACCCGCCGGTAAAAAAGACCTAGGACTAATGGCCATGACCTACGGCAACGTTTACGTGGGCAGCGTCGCCATGGGCGCACGGGACGAACACACCCTGCGGGTCTTCATGGAAGCCGAATCCTATAACGGGCCGTCCCTGATTTTGGCTTACTCTCACTGTGTTGCCCACGGTATCGACATGGCCAAAGGCATGGCTCAGCAAAAACTCAACGTCGAAACCGGGCGTTGGTTCCTCTACCGTTACGATCCCCGTCGGGCAGTAGAAGGACACAACCCCCTACAAATGGACTCCCGCGCCCCCAAAGGGCACCTCTCCGACTCCATGTATCGGGAAAACCGCTTTGCCATGCTCACCCGCAGCAAGCCCGAAGAAGCCCGCAAACTCTTGGAGGAAGCGGAACTCGATCTTCGTAGCCGCTGGGATCTGTACCATTACATGGCCAGTCAACCCTGGGGTGGCTCTAATGGGAATGGGGCAGAAGCTAAAGCTGAAGAGGCAGCCAAGGCATAAACGCTCTTGATTTGGATCTCCTGGTGCTACGGTATCGGGAGATCTGATCAAGGTTGATAACGATATTTTGAACTTCGATAACAAAGTTTTAAACTGATGCCTACAATTTTAAAAGAAGGCCCGTATAGATTTTATTTCTATAGTAATGAAAAAGGTGAGCCGCCTCATGTTCACGTTCAAAGAGAACGATTTATGGCAAAATTCTGGTTACTACCAGTTTCACTAGCCAGTTCTAAACGTTTTAGTTCCCATGAACTTAAAATTCTCCAAAGGCTTGTGGAACAATATCAAGAACTGTTTATGGAGGCATGGAATGTACACATTAACCGTTGAAGTTTTTCCCCTCGCACAGGAAGTCACCTTTACGGATGATGATCTGGTTGTCACCTTAGTAGATGGTCGGAAACTATCTGTTCCGATCGTTTGGTTTTCCAGGCTGGCCAACGCGACTAGGGAACAATTAGAAAACTACGAGATCCTGGGAGATGGTGAAGGTTTGCATTGGCCAGATGTTGATGAAGATTTAAGTGTTGCAGGTTTATTGCGTGGTGCTAACTAACATTTTTTTGAGGGAGATGCCTGACATGACTACTTTAACCCTTCAATCAGAACCGATCGCCCAGTGCGTGACTTGCACGGCAGAAAAACTAATTGTTGACCTAGCTGATGGTCGCAGCCTGAGCGTTCCCTTAGAGTGGTACCCGCGTTTACTCCATGCTTCTCCGATCGAACGGCAAAATTGGGAGATTTTGGGTGATGGCTATGCCATTGAATGGGTTGATTTAGATGAACATGTCGGCATTGAAGGATTATTAGCCGGTAAACGTAGTGGCGAAAGTCA
>JBEAPM010000274.1:0-4022 GCA_041164445.1 Cyanobacteriota bacterium | reverse complement strand
ACGCGCTGAGCTTTTTTCAGCTTATTGAGCTTTTCGGTAATGTGAATGGGCAGTCGAATGGTGCGCCCTTTTTCGGCGATCGCTCGGGTAATGGCTTGACGAATCCACCAGTAAGCATAGGTAGAGAACCGATAGCCCTTCGTGGGATCAAACTTTTCCACCCCCCGTTGCATGCCGATCGTCCCTTCTTGGATTAAATCCAATAGGTCTACATTACGCTTCAGGTACTTTTTCGCAACGGAAACCACCAGCCGTAGATTGGCTTCCACCATTTTTCGCTTGGCGGCTTCGCCTTCATCGACGATTTGCGAAAGCTCAGCTTCCGGCAAATTAACGTGCTCTGCCCATTCGCTAAAGGTCAGTAAGCGATCGAGTTTCTTTTCTACTTTTTCCCGCTCTGCCTGAAGTGAAGATAATCGTTGCACTTTTTTGCCATAGAGAATTTCCTCCTCATGGCTCAGCAGAGGAACCCTACCAATTTCTTTGAGGTAGGTACGAACCAAATCAGTGGATGCAGCAGGAGTTCTCATAATTCACTCAGGTCAAGGAGTTCAGCTAGATGATGCAGGACAAAAGATTGGCTTCGATGCCCCGCGCAGCCACAGAAGGACTGTGAACTAGTTCATGGTGACGATCGTGTTAACAAATCTTAAGGGCTTTATTAATTTTTGTAACATATTCTCATCTTAGCCCATGTTTTTCAGAATGACTAGTCTTTGCTATATTAATCTCCTGAAGCTCTAGCCTAGATAAAAGGTAATACTTCAAAGGCGATCTGCTCAGTCTTTGCTGAGCGAGGCTAAGCCATGCGGGTCGCTTTCAGGTTATCGTTTTCACGTTGTAGTTCAATACCGTAGGGGGCAAGAGTGCGAGGTGGGTACTGCTGAGCGACTACATTGTTGCCGGTTAGTCAAGTCTTTTTGACCTGCCATCTAAAATTCAATCTTATTTAGTAATCTTTAAATGTATCAGGATTCTTGATAAAAATCAAGTAATGGCGAACATGACTAAACGTTCTCTGTCTCAACATAAAATGCAACATGAAATTCCTGCTCAGCTTTCCCTGGGGCCCTTGGAGCAAGAGATTTTAGGGATTCTTTGGGATCATCAGCAAATCTCGGTTCGAGAGATTCAAGAGGTGATTTTGCAAGATCCGAGTCGGGAGTTGACCGCCGCTTCTATTACTACGGTTTTGCAGCGCTTAGCCAAGAAGGGCTGGGTGAGCCGTCACAAACAGGGGAGCGTTTTTCTCTGGCAACCTTTAGTGAGTCGCGATCGTGCCCAGGCTTTACAAGCGGAGGAGCGACTCCAGAAATTTCTGGACATTGGTCGTAATCCAGCGGTGGTGGCGGCCTTTGCCGATCGTCTCGACTCCGCAAGTTTTGATCAATTGGAGCAATTGACGGCACAAATTAAGGCCGCTCGTGAGGCTCGGGAGGGGGGCTCATGCACTTAGTTTTATTGTTTGGGGTGATTGGCATTGCGATCGGGGCTCGGCTGTTAATTTTGAGGCATCGTCCCACTTTGCCGGACATCACCCATTGGCGATCGACGATCGTAGCCTTGACCTTTCCGGGAATGTTGCTGCTGAGTACGGCGGTTGCCATTTTAGTCATGGGGCATCATGGCCAAATGTGGGGATTGCCAGTGAATTCTTTGCCCTGTTTGCTAGCGGAGTTGGGTCTGGGTTGGATCCTTCTCCAGGCGGCGGTCTTGCTGCTGCAACAGGGGCAACTGCGGCGATGGTTTGGGGAATTACCACAGATCGACCATCTTGATTTCCCCCCTGAGGCGATCGTCCATTATTTAGCGGTTCCCCAGGTCATCGCGGGGCAAATGGGGTTGTTGCAATCCCGGATAGTCGTTAGTCAGGGACTGCTCAATTTGCCCTCAGACCAAATCCGCGCGATCTTAGCCCACGAGCAAGCTCACTTCCACTACCGAGATCCCCTCTGGGGACTGGGTCTGAGTTGGTTGTGCCGGGTTTGTCATTGGATGCCCGGGAGCGATCGTCTCTGGCAAGATCTATTGCTCCTGCGGGAATGCCGGGCAGATGCCTGGGCAGCCCAATCCGTCGATCCCCTCTTGCTCGCGGAAACCTTAGTCGTAGCAGTGCGCTCCACCGTTCCCCATCCTGCGCCCTTGAATCCTGAATGGGTTGGTCTTCAGACCGCTAGCGATCGGTTAGCCTATCGGGTTCAATCGTTGCTGCAAATTGGCGTTTCCCCCGCCGTGCAGATCCCGGTGTTTAAGACGGGTTTAGCGGTTGCAGGGTCACTCTGTCTGGGCTTGCTCCCCTTAGGAACGATCGCATTTCACCATCTCGGGCATTTGTTTTAAGTTAAGACGGGAGAGGGGACTGATTGATGACTGCTCTGTTTTCTCACCGACTTGCCTTAGGCTGATCCCTGCTCTATTAGCTTCTTAAGGGGGATTTAGAATTTTTCGAGGTACCCTATACCCTATGGTTGATTTTGAACGAGAGCAATTCTGGAGATTACTCCAACTCGCCAGTCCGGCCTTACCGGTGGGAGCCTATAGCTATTCAGAGGGATTAGAAACTTTACGGGAACAGGAGCAGCTTAATACGGCTCAGGATCTCCAGAATTGGTTAGAGCAAGAGTTACGCTACGGCTCCATTGCCACAGAAGGTGCGGTGTTAGTCCAAGCCTTTCAAGCGGTTCAGCAAGACGATGGTCAAAAGCTGTGCTATTGGAATCAATGGTGGTCTGCCTGGCGAGAAACGGAAGAACTACGGAACCAAAGTTGGCAGATGGGACGATCCCTTTCACGCTTAGGAATGGCGTTGGAACCGGGCTTAGTCTCCTATTTTCAAGTCTGTGGTGACCCCTGCAACTTCGTCATTGCCTTTGCCACGATCGCTGCGGTTTGGCAGTTGTCCTTACCCGCCGTTGTGGCGGCGTACCTGTACAGTTGGCTCAGTAATCAGGTCAATGCCGGGATTCGTTTAATCCCCTTGGGGCAAACCGCAGGACAACAGGTATTGCTGAATCTCCACTCCAGCCTGGAGTATGCCAGTCACCAAGCCTTGACGCAGCCGGAGTCTGAATGGGGGGGATGGAGTCATGGTTTAGGCATGGTTTCCAGTCAGCACGAACATTTGTATACTCGCTTATTCCAGAGCTAAAGATTATTAATACGACCCCCCTAACTTGAGCATTAACCCTATGGTGCGCCTTAGCCTGTGCATGATTGTCCGGAATGAAGCGGAAACCCTTCCCCAATGTCTAAAGAGTGTGTCGGGCATTGTGGATGAAGCGATCGTTTTAGATACCGGATCGACCGACTTAACCGTACAGGTGGCCCGAAGTTGTGGGGCCAAGGTCTACGAAAGTACCTGGAAAAATGACTTTGCCCTGGCCCGCAACGAATGTTTAAGCTACGCCCAGGGGGAGTGGGTCTTAGTGCTAGATGCAGACGAGCAATTCATTCGCACCACGGCCCCGGCCCTAGCCATCCTCATGGAGGAGCCCCAGCACCTCGTCGTCAATTTAGTGCGGGAAGAAGTGGGGGCCAGTCAGTCTCCTTTTTCTCTGGTGTCTCGGCTTTTCCGGCGACATCCTGATCTCGCCTTTACGCGGCCCTACCACGCCATGATTGACGATCGGGTGGAGACCCTATTGGCTCGGGAAACCCAGTGGAAAGTAGTGACCTTAGAAGATCCGTCCATTCGCCATGACGGCTATCGCCCCGGGACGATCGCAGCCCGGGATAAATTTGAGCGGGCTCGGCAAGCTATGGAAAGTTTTTTGGCTGAGCACCCCAATGATGTTTATACCTGCACTAAATTAGGAGCATTGCAGGTGGAAGCGGGTAACTGGGCCAGTGGCATGGAATTATTGCACCGAGCCCTGCGCCAAGCCTCCAGCATTCCCGATCCCTGTTATGAACTCCATTACCATCTGGGTATTGCCGCCAATCGTTTAGGGGAGTCGGAGGAAGCAACAGAGCATTATCAATTGGCGCTACAACAGGATGTTTTACCCGTTTTGAAAATTGGT
>JBEAPM010000273.1:0-4914 GCA_041164445.1 Cyanobacteriota bacterium | reverse complement strand
GATCGCTGCGCGGAAGTTGCCTTCTCGAACATCATGGGTTACCACCACAATCACCGCTTCCTCGTCACTGCTTTCCAGTTGGACAATTGATTCTAAGCTAACCCCTCGATCGCCAAAACAAGTTCCCAATTGCCCAATTACGCCGGGACGATCGTTTGCGACCAGACGGGCATAGAAACGATTCTCGGTTTCCTCAATGGGGGAAAGGCGGCAATAGTGGTGATGATGACAAGCCAGGAGGGGATCTAAGAGGGGCGTGCCATCATCGCGGCGGGTTTCAGTTCGTCCCAGGGTGAGCAAAGCGGCAATATTGAGAATGTCCGCAACAACAGCACTGGCAGTCGGCCCCGATCCGGCCCCGGGCCCGTAAAACATCACCTGTCCCACGGGATCCCCTTCAATCAAAATGGCATTGAAAACATCATTGACGTTACTGAGGGGATGACTGAAGGGCACCAAAGTGGGGTGAACCCGAATATCAATCTGCTCGTTTGAGGAGTCATTCGGAATACGGCGAGCAACGGCCAATAGCTTGATCACAAAGCCTAGACTTTCCGCGTAACTAATATCCGCAGCCGTAACTTGGCGAATGCCTTCGGTATAAACTTTAGAGCGATCGATGCGGCCCCCAAAAGCCAAAGAAGCCAGAATTGCAATCTTATCGGCGGCATCTAAACCATCCACATCGGCACTGGGATCCGCTTCGGCATACCCCAGGTGCTGGGCATCTTCCAGGATGGGGGCAAAGTCGCCACCCTCCCGCTGCATGCGGGTCAAAATATAATTAGTCGTACCATTGACGATCGCTAGCAGACCGTGAATTCGATTGGCACAGAGGGACTGTTTAAGGGGTTCAATGACCGGAATGCCACCGCCAACCGCTGCTTCTAGTAAGACATAAACACCCTGCGCTGCTGCTGCCTCAAAAATTTCTTCGCCGTGGCGGGCAATAACCGCTTTGTTGGCAGTAATAATGTGCTTACCGTGGGCGATCGCCTTGAGGATGAGACTACGGGATGGTTCCACACCGCCCAATAACTCCACCACGATCGCAATTTCAGGATCCGTAACGATCGCTTCGAGATCGGTGGTGAGAACCCCTGGTGCGAGGGACACAGCACGGGGCTTCTCAACATCCCGAACCCCCACCCGATGGATAGAGAGGTCTTGAACCAACGGATGGCGCTGCGCCGGATCCGCTAGAATTTTTGCTACCCCGCCGCCAACCGTGCCTAGTCCTAAGATGCCAAGTTTGAACACCACAACTGTCTTCACTCGTTAGGTCACAACAGTATCTATACTACCCTGAACGAGCCACGAACTTAAGATTGCCAGCCCGCCCCTCGTCATCACCATGCCTGCCAAGGATCGTCCAATGGATTCGCTAATGCATGACCGTTCGAGCGGGCTGCCGCGATCGTTGGTAAACGCCTCCACATCACTCTTGAAGATCCCGAAAACCTCACTCTATCGAGCAGATGTTCCCAGTCATCCTGAGTTAGAAGCAGCGATCGTTGGCTCCAGGGAAAGCCAAGGCAAGCTGTGAAAAACGCATCTTTTAAAATTTTAAATCCGGCCCCCAAGGGGCAACCCCCACCCCCGCCCCTCCCAGGAGGGGAAAGGGTAAAGGAGAAAGAGAATAGTGCAAAAGTACTACAGGATAGAGGGCTACCGAGTCCTGGAAGAACGGCACACAACTCGAAAACCGATGAGGTCGACACGATAAACGAGGGAGAAGTCGGTGCGGTAGGCAGAGCGACAGTTCTCGGCATTGAGGCCCCAGGAACCACCGCGCAACAGCCGGGATTCCGCTTCATCACTTGTTAGCCATGAAGTACTACCATTCTGTTTCAACTCTTCCGGTTTCTCTTCATAGTTTTTATGCCAGTGATCCAGGCACCACTCCCAGACGTTGCCGTGTATATCCAATAACCCAAAACGGTTAGCCACACCATAATCTCCTACAGGCGTAGTTTGATCGACCGCATTGGGACCATCGTAGTTTGCGAGTTCCATTATCATCTCATCACCAAAGTGATAGTCCGTTGTCGTTCCGCCCCGGGCGGCATACTCCCACTCTGCCTCAGTGGGTAAATCAAAGGTTTCTCCGCTGTATTGGGATAAGCGACGACAAAATTCCTCTGCTTCGTACCAAGAAACCATCTCTACAGGGTGATGCTCTCCCTTGAATGCGGATGGGTCAGGATCTAACTCCTGCTCAACTTGAGGTAATTCTGCAACGGCTTGCCATTGAGCTTGGGTGATCGGATATTTCCCCATCCAGAAGCTGTGGGGGATTTGAACCCTGTGCCGAGGGGATGCACTTGAATCATTATCATCCCCCATCAAGAATTCCCCGGCAGGTATCTCCACCAATTCCAGGGGCACATTATTGGGCAGCGTGACTATGCGCTGGGGAGGATGCTCTAGGAGATGGAGTTGTTCTTGCCCGTCTTGAAACTCCACCACCATCAGGGGAATGGCTTCCCCCACTTGCAGCAAGGCTTTCCCTGCTTCCCGTCGTACTTTTGCAACTTCACTGGTATTGTTCAAAACCTTTCTTAAACGGGCGGTGGCTTTGCGGGCAACGGCTCCCAGTTTGCCCAGTTCCTGGGCGGCCCGTGCCCGATCTTCTGGCTCCGGTACGGAGAGATCCCCCATCAAACGCTTGAGGCGATAGCGTTGCTGCTCTGCCAGGAGTGTGGCTTCATCCAATCCTGCTCGTTCCCCCAGGGCCTTCACTAGCCAGTCTGGAACGGGGTGCTGCCGTTCTTTATCTTGGCAACAGTCCCGCAGGGCAAGTAAAAAGCCCCGCACGGATTGGAACAGGTTACTTCGATTCTCCGCTGTAGCTGCGCCCGGATCTTCACTATTCTCCACCGTCGCATCCAGTCGTTGCAGTAGTTCCCTCCACCGCTGCTCATCTGCCGCCAAGTCAGCGATCAGGTGTAAGGCAGCCAGATACTCCGCTAACGGATCCAAGCTAACCCGGAAGGACCCATCTTCATATACCCGCACCAGGTTCAACCTTTGCACCAGGTAGGTCAGTCGTGCGGGGGCAGTATCGGCTTCGATCTGTTCCAATTGATCTAAAACCTTCTGCCGGGGGGCATTGGCGGGGTAAAAGGCGTTCTGAACACAGCACCAAGCAACAGCCTGCAGATCCCGTTGAACTGCCCAGTTTGCTTTCCAGGGTTCTGTCCGATCGGCAATGGCTCTGTTGAGTTTGTTCACATAGGTCAACATCAAGATCGGCGTACTTTCGGGCAAGTCCCCCTCTTCTCCGTTTTCCCACCCCAACAACTGATCTATATAGAGGGTGGCCAGTAGTGCGGTAATGTTCCGATTTGCCGCCATGCGGGTTAACCCGGAGCACACTTCAAAGTCTTCTCCTTTGCCCAGTAAATTTTGGGCTCCCCGCTTGCCCAGGTAATCCTGCACAAAGCGATACAGTCCCTCACCTCCCTCACCTCCCTCACCTCCCTCACCTCCCTCACCCCCCAACAGCATGGGGTTGAGCTTTAGCCCGCAGGACGTCCAGAGATCGTTTAAGGTGTAGGGAACGTAGCGAGCCGTCACCAGCAAGGCATTGATTTGCACATCCTGGTTCCGGGGTTTGATTTTCTTCTGGGTGCCTTCACTCATTTCGGAGATATGATCCACAATCACCAGAATCCGTTTTTCCCGCAGCAAATTCCGGAGCAAGGTTTCATCTAGGGATGCTTTTTCTCCGACCAGGGCTTCCAAACGCAGGCGGATCACCGTCAGTAACTCCTCATCGTCCCGAGGTTCATCCTCAATCAGCACCGGCAAGATTCGATAGGGGGTTAAGTTCCCCGCCAAGGCCCAGTGGGCAATTTCAAAAGCTAGGCTGGTTTTGCCAGATCCGCCTTCTCCGTCAATCCAAATGCCAACGATCGCTTCTGAAAAAAAGGGCTTGAGGGTCTCTGGGGAAAAATCACGGGGATCGGTTTTGGTGTCGCCATTCACCTTGACAGGTAACCAGACTCGGTTTTGCCGATCTTGAACGGTGGCAATACTCTCAAAACGGCGTTTGACCGCAGACTCCTGACCCGCTTCTGCTGCTAACTGGGCCGCTACCCAAGCATCCAAAATTCGCGGCGCGTACTTACCGGGCAAGATGGCTCCCAGCAATGCGGTAATGCCAGGGCGCAGGAGAGGAATGGACTCTGGAATATTTTCGAGGACTGATTCCTGAAACTCCGCCAGGTTTAGCAGCCACAGGGGTTTAAGCCAAAAAATGAAACCATAACCACCCCCGTAGACCACCACCAGCCAAATCCAAGGGTTTTCGACGATCCAGCGTGATAGTTGATACTCCGGCTGATCCGTCAACTTCTGGGCAGCGATCGTAATTTGCCGCTGGGCCGCATTTAAGTCTCGGAGTTCTGCTGGAAACGCTTCCCGTTCAGGAATTACAGCCCCATTCAAGATCCCGGCAAGCTGTTCACTCAGGGATACCACCCCGTCCACTGCATCCCTATCCCACGGGTTAAGATCTCCTGCCTGATCTGCCAGATCCTGGGTAATGTCCGCCACCGCAGCGATCGCTTCTCGTCTTACATCTTCTGTTTCGTCTGGGGCTAAAATTACCGCCAGCAAAGGATCCACGGCATCCGCCGCATCTGCCCCTAAACGCCCCAGCACCACAATGGCACTGCGCTGCTCTGGGGCACTGCCCCGATTTAGCAGCTTTAGCAAGGGAGCGATCGTAACCTCTCCGCAGATCTGTAGAGCATCTTGGGCTTCAGGGGTTGCAATTTGCTGAATACTTTGGTCTATGGCAGTTTCACTACAATCCTGAGCAAAAACTGGAGGGCTGAAAACGATCGCTAACCCGAAGCTTAACGAAATTCGTAAGCCATAACGACGTGCTAATGGGGGCATGTTCTT
>JBEAPM010000272.1:0-3656 GCA_041164445.1 Cyanobacteriota bacterium | reverse complement strand
AAAATTAAACTTAAATTGACACTCCAACTTATCCACGCCGATAAATTTGGGTGAGCTTCAACAGCCGTTGACTTAACTCTGGGGAAAGTTGGTGAGAGAATGGATAACGCCAGCGCCAGTTGCCCTCGTTCACAGCGGGATCGTTCATGCGGGATTGTCCATCCAAGCCGAGTAAGTCCTGTAAGGGCAAAATGGCAAGGTTGGCCGGGGAGCGAAGGGCGGTGCGAATCAGTTCCCAGTGGATTTCCTTGACTTCTTCAGGGCGATCGTAGCCGAGGAAATGGGTGACTTTTTGCTTTTCCGCTGCATTGAGGGTTTGCCACCAGCCCAGGGCGGTGTCGTTATCGTGGGTGCCGGGATAGACCACCGCATTGTGGGGATAGTTATAGGGTAAGTAGGGATTGGTTTGGTCGCCGCCAAAGGCAAATTGGAGAATTTTCATGCCGGGGAACTCGTAACGATCGCGCATTTCCTCCACTTCTGGGGTAATGGTGCCCAGATCTTCGGCGAGGACGGGCAAATACCCCAACTCATCCCGCAAGCGTTGGAAGAAGGCATGACCGGGAGCGGGTACCCATTCCCCATTGATGGCGGTCTTTTCCCCACCGGGAACCCGCCAATAGGCCTCAAAGCCTCGGAAGTGATCAATGCGCACCAGGTCGGCATAGTTCAACGTGGCTCGGAAGCGATCGATCCACCAACGGAAGCCGGTTTCCTGCATTTTTTCCCAGTTATAAACCGGATTTCCCCACAGTTGCCCCGTTTCGCTGAAATAGTCGGGGGGAACCCCAGCAATGAAGGCGGGTTCAAGGCTATCGGGTTTGAGTTGAAACAGTTCAGGGCTAGCCCAAACATCGGCACTGTGGTAACACACATAAATGGAAATATCGCCAATGATCCGAATGCCCCGTTCGTTGGCATAGTGACGAATTTGTCGCCACTGATCAAAGAAGGTGAATTGTAAAAAGCGATGGAATTGGAGTTGATCGCTGAGGGCCTGCCGTTGCTCCGCCAAGGCTTGGGGATCGCGCCGCGCTAAACCACTGGGCCACTGGTTCCAGGCCTGTTCTGGATATTTCTCCGCCAGCGCCATGAAGAGAACATAGTCTTCTAACCAGGGCTGGCTGTTGCAAAAGTCTTCAAAGGCATAATGGCGATCGTGCTGAAGATTGTGGCGGAAACGATCGTAAGCCTGTCTTAAAAATGCGACTTTGTGGGGAATGACCCGATCGAATTCTAACCAGTCTCGCCGACTATGGGGTAAATGAGGCAATACCGTTAACTCGTCCCCCTGCAGTAACCCTTGATCCACCAGTTTTTCCAGGCTAATCAACAGAGGATTACCGGCAAAGGTACTGTAATTCATGATGTAGGGCGAGTGCTCATAGCCTGTGGGCCCTAAGGGCAAAATCTGCCAATACTTTTGGCCGCTGGCTTGCAGAAAGTCTACGAAGTCATAGGCTCCCTTACCGAGGTCACCAATGCCGTGGCGGCTGGGGAGAGAAGTAGGATGCAGAAGAACACCGCTTGCACGTTCCAGAATCATAAGCGATCGCTGAGGCTAGATAAATAGTGGCATAGTAGCTCAGCGCCACTTTACCGCATCTTGGTAATCTTCTTGGGTTTTCTTGTTTTTCTTTCCACTCAAAGCGAAAAAATCTAAGGGAAGAGGGGTAGCCTCTTTTTTCTCAGCATTGCCAGAGAGAAGATTTAGGCAGAGATCTAACCCCCTTCACCGGGCAAGAACTCCAACGCTAAAATCTGGTCTAAATCCTTAGGATTCTTGCTCAACAGTCTCTCGGTTAAAGGCGACCCGCAGCAAGGGCGGGGCGACAAAGGTGGTGAAAATGACCATGACAATAATCGCCGCATCGAGGGCTTCACTTAAAACTCCCGTTGCACTGCCCACCCCCGCAAACACAAGCCCCACTTCTCCCCGGGGAATCATCCCCACCCCGATCGCTAAGCGGTTAAGTTTTTCTGCACCAAAGACGGTTAAACCGGTGACGACCTTACCAATGATGGCCACCACCACCAGGAATGTGGCAATAATCAGCCCTTCTCGATTACTGGGTACCGTGGGATTGAGCACGCTTAAATCTGTTTGAGCCCCCACCACCACGAAGAAAATAGGCACGAGGAAGTCTGCTAAGGGCACGACCTGCTCTTCGAGTTCTCGACGTTTTTCCGTTTCCGCCAATACGAGGCCTGCGGCAAAGGCACCTAAAATGGCTTCTAAGTGAATGGCGGCGGCAATGTAAGACAATAGAAAGGCAAAAATGAGGGCGGATAGCAGTAATTGTCCTCGGGTTTTTAAGTTATTCACCAAGGTTACGAAGAAGGGGCTGAGTAAACGCCCCAAGAGAATGGCTCCCAGCAGAAAAACCACGGCTCCCACAACTAACCAGATGATGGCGGAAATTTTAACTTCACCGGTTTTCACTAAGCTGGCCACCACCGCCAAGACAATAATGCCTAGGACATCATCCAGCACCGCTGCGCCAATAATAATTTGTCCTTCCTTGGAACTCAGTTGCTGGATTTCCGCTAAAACCTTAGCGGTAATGCCGATACTGGTGGCGGTCAGGGCTGCCCCGGCGAAAATTGCCGGAATGGTATCAACCTGAAAAAAGGCAATTAAGCCCAAAGTACCAGCGGCAAAGGGAACCACAACCCCCACCACCGCAACGATCGCGGCTTGGGGGCCAACCCGAATTAACTCCTTGAGGTCAGACTCTAGACCAATTTCAAAGAGCAAGAGAATGACCCCTAACTCAGACAAGGTGGAAATAATTTCGCCCTGGGAGGAAAATACCTCGGAAATTGCCTCATGGGGCATTCCTGCGGTACGCTCCAGGAAACTCATGATTAAGGAGTCTTCGCCACCGCTTCCCCCTTCGCCCGGAAAGGCTAACAGCTTTAAGACCGAAAGCCCTACGACAACCCCCCCGATCAATTCTCCGAGAACCGGCGGTAGATCAATGCGGGCACATAACTCGCCGCCCACTTTACTGGCCAGAAAAATAACAACAAGGCTCAATAAGACACTAGTCAGGACAAAAGGCTCTATGTCCGCACTAGAAAGCGCTTGAGATGATTCTTCGATTTGAGCTAAGAGGGGCAAGGGACTAGAGATCCCAAGGTCGGCCCAGAGGGTGGAGAGGGTAGGGAATAACGGCACAATCAAACTCGTAAAACTCATCTTCATTACTCTACAGCAAGATTCGTCGTAGTGCTCCAACCATAGTCGATAGGCTTGGTGGGGGGTGAAGCCTTGATGCTGGCCCTGCCTCTAAACATTCCGTAGGCGACCAAAATGCGTCAGAATAAACACGATCGTTTGAGGGATCTGGGACAATATGGCTGAGTTTTTCCTGAGTACAAGCTGGTTTATTCCATTTTATGGGCTGTTGGGAGCCATTCTGACCCTACCCTGGTCGATCGGGTTAATTACCCGAACAGGGCCTCGCCCCGCAGCCTACATTAACTTGATGATGACCGTTTTTGCCTTTATCCATGGCAGTATTGCCTTCCCCGTGGCATGGGGCCGGGCTCCTCAGGACTTTACTTGGCATTGGTTCCAGGCTGCAGACTTAAGCTTACCCCTCACGTTAGAAATTTCTCCCTCCAGTCTGGGAGCCCTGTCTTTGGTCACC
>JBEAPM010000271.1:0-3205 GCA_041164445.1 Cyanobacteriota bacterium | reverse complement strand
TTCTCACTTGTTTTCACTAGAACCATCTAAAGCCCTTAGGGGACATCCTGGGGCTTTTTTTCTGAGTAGTATTTTATACCTTGTCCTTCACGCCTTTAAATTTCGCTTTGGCTCGATAGCCGCGGAACTAGGGATATTTATATTTTTACCCATGATTATTTTGTGAATCAAAAAGAGAAACAACTAGGAATTAGGTATTGTAGAAAATTGGATGAAACAACCTCACTCCATTAACTCCCTAGTTTGCCCCTTGCCAGACTCCAGTTCAGCAATGGAATGCAACAAACGTTTTGCATTCGTAGGACTACGCAGCAGATAAGCTGTTTCCGCCAGGGATTGATACTCCTCTAGAGACAGCAGGACAACAGGTTGAGCATCCTCTCTCTTAATGACAACCGGATTGCGATCGTCACACACCTGAGCCATGATCTAGCCTAAATTGCCCTTAAGGACAGTGCATTCATCGGCTCAACTCCATTCACCTATAGGCAAGAACAGCGATCGTTATCGCGCTCTATTGTGGCATAGGTCAGGCATTCCCGATGGTTTTTCTTCCGTTCGCCGCCAGCCAAACAGATCAACGGAAGAGTGCAACAGGTTGCGCCACACTCTTCCGCCTTAAGGACATTGCCGCTTTTTAACGATGACGCGCCCGCTCCAGCAAACATAACTAGGGGCTGAAACGACTGACGTATAAACACTTCAGCGCTAAATGATGACAGCCCCTAGTCAGGGGAAATTATTTTCCAATCCGGGGCGGCTCACGAAAGGCGATCGCAAAGAACAATACGCCAATGGCTAAAACAAGCACAAAGATATAAATCAGGCTTTCCATAAAGGTTGGGATCCCACAGTGATTTAACTTTTCCCAACAGTGTATCAGTCTCCTGATCCCCTGTTACGAAATTTTTTCACAATTCCTTGTAAATCGAAATATTCTGTAATGCCGAATTATAGGTCTATTGGAGGTCTTGGCACCAGGATCCTGTCGGGATATATAACCCGTCCTGACTCCCGAGTCCTGTGGAGATCTTGGCAATCACAAGGATCGGATCGTCGGATCTAGGCAGCGTTCTCAGGTACGCTTCTACGGATCCTGCTCCAGCATTTGTTGCGCTGCTTCCAGCAACACTTCTTCTAAATAGGGCTTGGTAAAATAGGCTCTAGCCCCCAGTTGGGTGGCTAACTGACGATGGCGATCGGCCCCTCGGGAGGTCAGCATGGCAATGGGGATCTTCTTTAAATTGGGATCCCGTTGCAGCTTTTCTAGTAATTCTAACCCTGTCATCCGAGGCATTTCAATATCACAAAAGATCAAATCACAGGGCAGACCCGATCGTAATTTTTCCCATGCTTCTCGACCATCCCGTGCCTGTTCCACCCGATAATTTCCCTTCTTAAAGGTCATGGAAAGTAATTCCCGCACCGTAATAGAATCATCAACAATTAAGACCACGGGCTGATACTGAACTTGAGGTTCGCTCACCGCTGGTGTCGATCGTTTCCAGAGTCGATCTAAGGGCTGCCGGAAACGTCCCTGAGCTATTTCTGCCAGTTCTAAGACATCTAAGATCGGTAGAATTTGTCCATCGGACAAAACCGTAACGCCAGCAATACCCGGAGGTTTGGGAATAGGACGCTCTAATTGCTTGATGACAATTTCTCTTTCCCCTTCCACTCGATCGACTTGGAAAGCTAAATAATCTTCTGTGGTGCGGAGAATAACAATAGACAGCATATCATCATCCCCTGAGCCTCCGGCATACACCGTGCTCCGTCCCATCGAACGATTATATTTCAAGAGATCCGTCAGGGACTTTAAGACAATTTTTTGGTCCCGCCATTGGATATAACTTCTTTGCTCTTGATCCTGCTTCACCTGATCTTCAGGCAGATCTAACATATCTTCAACGCTATCCATGGGAAAAGCCAACCGAGCCCGGTTACTGATGCAACATAAGGCTCTGGCAATACTCAAGGTGAGAGGCAAGCGAATGGTAAAACGAGTGCCCTTCCCCTGAACAGAATCCACAGAGATCTTTCCGCGAATATTTTCAATCTTAGTTTTGACAACATCTAGCCCTACGCCTCTGCCCGCAAAGGTATCCACTTCATCTCGGGTACTCAATCCAGGGCTAAAAATGAAATCTAATATATCAATATCTTTCCAGGTCTGAGCTTGCATTAAGTTAATCAACCCTTTCTTTAAGGCCTTCATACGAACTTTTTCGGCATCAATGCCCGCCCCATCATCTTTGACCACAATAATAGTTTGATTACCTTGATAAAAGGCTTGAATGCTGATTTTACCACAGGGGTCTTTTCCCATTTTTTGCCGTTCTTCGGGGGATTCAATACCATGGATAACGGCATTATTAATTAAATGGGTCAGGGGATCATACAATTGCTCCAGGAGAACCTTATCCACTAAGGTATCTCGACCTTCCACCACTAAGTAAGCCTCTTTCCCCGATCGTGATGCGACCTCGCGGATCGCCCGAGGTAAACGAATGGTACCCTGTTCAAAAGGTACCATCCGGGCTCGATTTAAGCCCTCCTGAACTTGTGTTGTGACCTGGCGAAAATGTCTGGCAATATAATCTAAGGGTTCGTTAATAACATAGTCAATATCCGAAGCAGATTCTCGTGCCCTGACAATGAGTTCAATCATTTCCTGAGAAAGTAAATGAAATTCACTGAAATGATCCATTTCTAAAGCATCAAACTCTTTCTCTGTACGTTGGGGATGCAAATACCAGTTTGGATGAGAAAAAGATTGACGACTCGTCATCAGCGCATTTTCCAGCAGCGATCGTTCATATAAATCTTGAAAGCGTTGCCCCACATCACTTAATAACTGCATTTGATAGAGCAAATTATTGAGAAATTGTCGTACTCGTTCATATTCCGATTCCATACAGTTGCGACTAACCACCATCTCCGCAATCAGATTACTGAGGCTATCTAATTGTCGCACAGGCACTTTCATGGTCTGATCGAGACGACGAGGAAGCAGTGCAGAGAATTGCTCCATAAAACCACCCAGGGGCATCCCCAGATTGCCCGCCTCGCCAGAGGACTCAATCAGGGTGTTCATGGAGTGCCAAGATAGTGACAAGTCAGCATTCTCATCGAATGGCTCCTCTGCCGCAGAGGTACGGGGCTCTTCAGGAAGAGGCGCTTCTAACAGCAGGGAGTCCAGATC
>JBEAPM010000270.1:0-5337 GCA_041164445.1 Cyanobacteriota bacterium | reverse complement strand
CGCCCTTGTTTGAGTGGTTGGTAGGGCAGGTTCAGGAGCTTCCCTTACCTCGAAAGTCAAAAAAGCGACAGGAGCTACGATCCCCTCTTAGTCTAGCTTTTTCGGCTTAAGTTGATACCCGCGGAAAACAGCGGAAGAAGCCCTCAAATCCGCTAAGGCTGAGTTGGAAATTCGGGTAGTGGAACGCACCGCAGCCTTGCAAGATAGCAAAAATCGTCTTTCTCTGCTCTGGAATATTACCCAAAAAATTCGCCAATCCCTAGATCTATCGGAAATTCTCACCACAGCGACCCAAGAAGCCCGACAAGTTTTAAACGCGGATCGGGTGGCGGTATACCGTTTTAATCCAGATTGGAGTGGTGATTTTATCGCAGAATCGGTAGAGAATGGCTGGACAAAATTAGTAGAGTCTGATCTTAAACTGGTCTGGAAAGACACTTACCTGCAGGAACACCAAGGGGGACGATTCAGAAATCATGAGGTCTTTAAGATTAATGATATTTATAAAAGTAATTTAGAATTTTGCCATGTGGAACTACTGGAGCAGGTTCAGGCTAAAGCCTACGTTGCGGTGCCCATTTTTATGGGCACGAATCTATGGGGATTGTTAGCGGTTTATCAAAATTTAGCACCACGAGATTGGCAAGATTCGGAAATTGAATTACTCCAGCAAATGGCACAACAGTTGGCGATCGCTATTCATCAGTCCTATTTATATAATCAACTGCAGGTCGAGTTAAGAGAACGTCAGCAAGCAGAAGCTAAAATCAGGGATGGAGAACAACGCTGGCGATCGTTATTGGAAAACGTCCGACTTTTGGTGGTGGTTTTAGATCCACAGGAAACGATCGATTATGTGAACCCTTTTCTTTTGGAGATAACGGGGTATACCAGTGCAGAATTGCTAGGTAAAAATTGGTTTGGAATGATGCTATTTCCTGCGGATCAAGTTGATCTACAGTCCACGAGTGCAGATTTTCTCTCCCATCAAACCTCCACCTATTCAATCTTGACAAAATCCGGTGAAAAATACCTGATTTCCTGGAAGAATACTATTCTCAAAAATGACGATGGTTTGGTCATGAGTATCATTAGCATTGGGGAAGATATTACGGAACGGCAGAAATTAGAAGAGATCAAAAATGAATTTATTGGCATTGTCAGTCACGAACTGCGCACTCCCCTCACCGCGATTCAAATGTCTCTGGGGCTGTTGCATACCGGGGTTTATGCTAATAATCCTGAAAAGTCCAAGCGTATGGTTGAAATTGCCTTCACCGATACCAAGCGCTTAGTCAATCTGGTCAATGATATTTTAGACTTGGAACGTTTAGAATCCGGCCGTGCCCTATTAGATAAAACGGTGTGCTCTGCGATGGCCTTGATGGAGCAATCGGTTACCCTAATGAGTACGATCGCTAAACAACAAGATATTTCTATCCGTATTGTGCCTACTCAGTTAACGGTTTGGGCTGCACCGGATAACATTATTCAGACCTTGGCCAATCTCTTAAGTAATGCCCTCAAATTTTCTCCCCCGGACTCTAGCATTGAGCTTCAGGCAGAAGCGCAAGGCAACGAAATTCTCTTTCAGGTTAGGGATCAGGGCCGGGGCATTCCTGAGGAGAAGCTAGAAAGCATTTTTGGGCGTTTTCAGCAGGTGGATGCCTCCGATGCCCGAGAAAAAGGGGGAACAGGGTTAGGGTTAGCCATCTGTCGGAGTATTATTGTCGGAGTATTATTGAACGACATGGAGGCAAAATTTGGGCAGAAAGTGCCCTTGGACAGGGCAGTATCTTTTACTTTACCCTGCCCAGGGATCAGCTTTCTAGCGAGCTGAGCTATAAACTATGACCAATCATAAAATTCTCATCGTCGATGACGAAGAGCATCTGCGAGAATTAGTCCAAGCCTGTCTAGAGGATCTAGCGGGTTGGCAAACTTACTGTGCCGCTTCTGGTGAAGATTGTTTGCAACTTCTCCAAACCGAATCTGTCGATGCCATTTTACTGGATATTTCTATGCCTGGCATGGATGGGATGATGGTTTATGAGCGAATTAAAGCAACCCCGCAGCATCAGTCTATTCCTGTAATTTTTCTCACTGCAAAAGTGCTCCCTAGCGATCGGGCTAAATTCATACAAATAGGGGTGACGGGCATTATCCCCAAACCGATCGATCCCGCTACCTTAGTGTTTGAGATCGCCGAAATTTTAGGGTGGGACAGCGGGAACTTCGATTAATGGTGCCAAGTCACCCGCCACAATTCCTATGCTTGCCTGGGGTGATCTAAACCTAGTTTAGTTTAAACATTCCTCATGCTGGATTAAAGCCTGTAAATCATAATCAAGAATCTCTTTAAGATCCTCTGACCCTAGCAAATTGACAAGCTCTCTATAGCCAACATTAACCCAATTAGGTTTAGTTGCCAGACCCGATTGCCATTCAAAATTGACTAGACTAAATCCTGTTGAGGTCAACTCTTGATAATATTGAGGATCCCCCACTGGATAATGTTCAAGCCAAACTAAAGATTGGGGATCGATATTAAATTCTCGTACCACACTGTTCACTAAGGTTTCCATTAAGTTAGGAATAAACCAACCCATTTCAAACCCCATGTTTGTTACCAAAATAATATTGCGGATGCAGACAATATTTTGACTAATGATCGTGTGGAATGGGTGGTGCGATCGAAAAATCTGGAGATGGCAATCTAAAAACCACTCGGCAGAGAGGTGACTAGAGAGATGGCATTGGTAAGGCTGGTCAATGATTTTCATGGTTTTAGGGGTAAAAGGAGGATGTTAAAGGCGGGATACTTCGATGAATGATGGTGGGCAACAAAGCTATTTATTACCATTTCTCCTGCGAGGTATCTAGGATTTATAAAGGTGCTTTTGAGGAAAAAAGAGTCGTAAATAAATCGGCAGCAGGACACATTACATTCTGCTCCCGAAGAGATTTTAAAGGCTACCAACTTAAGGCGGAAGAGTGCGGCACTCCGCGCCGCACTCTTCCATTAAATTTTTCCGCTTTCAGTGGAAAGCCATTTTAAAAGAAGGTAACTCGATTGATTGCGGTGGGCAACTGTGCCACCCACCACAATCAATTTTTTAAGCCAGGGGACAAAGCAATATTGAGTCTCTTGCGGCATAACTAAAAAAATCGTTTGAGCTTTCATCTTCCCAAGCCAAAATGGTAACCAGTTGCGATCGTAACTGATTCAGATCGCTTGGATAATCTAGGGTACCCAAAATATTGAGTTCTTTGAAAGGCAAGATATTCAGCCATCGGGTTGCATAGCCAATCAACACCATTGGAATATCCTCAGTCAGGGGATTCCCACGCAACTGTTTGGTAAAAGCAAAAAAGTTCATTCCTTCGGTGGATAAATCAAAAATGATCGCATCCGGCTGATGCTGTTTTGCAGACTGTAATCCCTCCCGGGGGGAACCCGCGATTAAGACATGCCAACCCCAATAACTTAAAACAATATCCAGGCTTTCCCGAATAGAGGGCTCAGAATGAATTAATAAAATAGTTTTGTGAAGGTCTTTTTTTTGAGATACGGTGTCCATGCTAATCATCCTGTTATGCTGAATTAATAGTTTCCAGCTAACATAAAACAGAGCCAACGCTTGAAGTTGATAGCCAGAAGGAATCAGGAAGGCTGGAGAATTTAGGAAACTCGGTCAGTGGATCAGGTGCCTTTTCTCCATCTACTACAGCAGTCCTAGACCACTGAAACCACACAACCCATTTAGGATTGCTGTATGGTGATATTTAAAAACTAAGATAATCAATAAAAATGGGGATTTGGTAAGGATTCTGCCTGTTAATAAAAATTTACAGTAATCCCCCCTAGAATGGGTTTGTAGCGGATACCCTGGCGCTAATTTTTTCTACTTTAAGCGGAAAGTCAATATTTCCATAAAGACAGCAGTCCTAAATCCGTTCTAAGGACGAGACTGCTGAAACCGTTGTGTGGTGTGTACTAACTGAATTTAGAATTGCGGTAATAAAGGGCTACCAACTTAAGGCGCAAGCGTGCGCTCCGCACCCTTCCCTTAAATTTTAAATTTTTTCAGTGGAAAGCCTAATAAATCTTGAAATGAGGCTAAGCCTTTCAGGCGGGAAAGTGGGACGCTCTGCGCCCCACTCGTAACTTTCCTGGGCAACCAAATCGACTGCGGCTCCCCCAAAGGTAGAGACCATGAGACGATCGAAGGGGGAGGGGGTGCCGCCCCGCTGGGTGTGCCCCACCACCGTCACTCACGTTTCAGCCCCGGTTTTTTCACAAAGAGAGTTTGCGACGTAGCCAACTTGCTGAACCCAACATGCCAACCACTGCCAGCCCTAGGATTCCGGTCGGTTCGGGTACTTCGCTGAGGGTTCCCGCTAAGGCTACGCCATCATTACCACATTCCAAAAACAAATGAGCCAGGAAATTGCCGCCCCCAGCGGGTAAGTCAGAGCGATCGAAACTGAAGCCAAAGGTTTGGGCTCCTACGGCTCCAGATCCAAAATGGCCAAAGTTAAGCCCAAGCCCCGTCAGCGCACTACTGGACAGCTGAGTGATATCGCCGACCTTGGTTCCACTATCGATCACCGTGAGAATGGGGGTATTGCTAGTCGTAGGGGCATTCGCAACGTTGGTGGGATATAGGTATGAGTAGGCCGCTGCTGTGGTTGGCAGATCCGTACCTAAAGTGTTGACTTTGTTATATCCAGCGTTGTAATACTGCCTCAAGCTGCCGTAGCCGTGGTTTTCTAAGGTCACACTTTTCCCTGTGACTCCTGCGTAAACGCCAGTGCTGGCTGCCCCTGAATCGTTAGTCCCCGCAAAGCGTATCCCAAACACATTGCCTTGGGCAGCTTGAAAATTGGTACCTGAAAAGTTGAAAAATAGGTCACCCCAACCAATGTTGCCATCAGCAGCACTGCTGTTGCTCACGCCCGTCAGGCGTGTCCCACCCGTCAGGGCAACGAAAATGCTATTGCCTTCTTTGAGGGCCATCCCCCGAATGTTGTAGACCTCTCCACCGGATCCATCCTGAAAGGAGTCGATCGCGTAGTTCCAGCCATTATGAAGCTGTCCGGCATTAGCGGCTTGACCCGTTAGCCCAATCACACCAACCGCGATCGTGCCCTGAATGAGTGGATAAAAAGTCTTCTTTAATTGCTGTAGCATAAAAACCATCCTTAACAGTAGATACAGTAGATATTGATCCTTACAGTTTCAATCTACCTCTGTTGCTACAAGGACATTTCAGCTTCATCAAAGCTTCATCAAAACGGCACAAATTGAGAAATTTTAGTCAAGAAACAATAAAG
>JBEAPM010000269.1:0-2729 GCA_041164445.1 Cyanobacteriota bacterium | reverse complement strand
GACCAAAACGCCTCAACGGTAGACACCATCCTCACACTGCTGGACAGCCTGGACAATGCGACTACGGGGCTATTGGTGCAGGAGACGGCTAAAACCGGGAACTACCGATCGCTTTCGGTATCTGGAGAATATTCAATCACCAATGCCCCCGGTGGAGAGGCACTAAAAATTTCCACAAAAATCGAGGTGGCAAAAAGCGAGATTCTGAAACTGCTTGACCCTGATGGAAAACTGTTTGACGATCGCTATCAGTGCAAGGTTGACTCATGGCTCCTGCGCGATCGTTGGGGTTGGGGTGTAGCGCTGTAACCAAACTTGCTGAACAATCCACAAAAAAAGATTCTGGATTAATTGTTGACAACGGGAACGCTATGCCCTATAGTAGTAAATAAGAAAACGCCTTGGAGGGCACGACCAATGTTTATGATTGCTATTTGCTCAAAATGGGGTAGCGAGGATACCCTGACCACGATGGAATTCTCTTCTCGTGAAGAGGCGATTGCTGAATTTGCAATCGAAACTGCTATTCTCCGGGAAGAAGGTGTGCCATTCTGGGGGACGATCGCTCAGGTTAATGGCATCGGGAAACGGGAGTCGTATGTTCGTTCGATCCCCGCAAAAGTAGAGTTTGAAAAGTTTGCAAACGTAGCACGCAAACTCTATCCAGGGTGTGTCCCGGAAGACAATACATGCTTTGGATCCCCTCACTTTATCGCATACAAAGGCGATGGGACGGAGAACTATGTTCTCCAATACCAAGAGGATTATGAAGATAGCATCTGGGGTAGCGGATGGAAAAAAGCGGGATTCAGTCTTTACGAATGCCTGTATGGTTAACCCTGAATGTGCCAATGGCAAAGCCCAATCTGAAGAACCGTTAGGAGTTTACTATGTTTTTATGCAAGATTAATACCTGGTCGGCAAAGGAAAAAGCCAATCTTTTCTATGCCTCAAACAAGACGATTGGTGAAACGATCGTATCAAAGGTAGAAGAAATTATTTCTTCTGTACCTGGCGGTGAGTTAGTGGCGGACGTTGAAGCGGACGAGGAATATCATCGCCCATTCTTTGGGTATGGTGAATCTCACCTACAGGTAAGACTTATCGTTCGGGGAAAAGTCTACAATCTGCAGGTTTTGACCGAAGATAGACTAAAGGGGATGATCGCCGATGCAGTAGAAAAAAAGAAGAAAGAACAGGCTGCGTATTTGCTAAAGCGTGAAAAAGAACACGCCGAAGCCGAAAAGAAGAATTCGCTAATCATAGAAAAAGAAGGAAACCTCTTGCGACAAGTTGCATCCTTGTCAGGAAATGCATTGGTTGAGCGCCTCCGAGCCTTGGGGTGGGATGAGAAGTGGGATATGGATGAGCAAACGTTTAGACACCCAGAGTGCCTGCATTCATTTGGGTACATCGTGCCATCGTTATTAGAGTACGTCTTTGATTATGGAGACTACGACTAGACTCTGCTGCTATGCCCTCCCACAAGGAGGGTTTTTTATTGCTCAGTCAAGATGATTTCTGATAAAATGTTCCCATAACAAAAAACGCCTTGATAGGGTTTGCCGACCCGTTGACCAAGACGTTTTCCAAAAAACTCTTGAAATGATTATATCAAACTTTAAGCCACTCTCGCAACTATTTAGATTTTCAGCCCGACTCGCTGAGGGTTTAGGTAGTCTCGCTGGGATTTATTTTTTAGTGCGTGGTTTGGATAAGCCAGGGTCTGGCAATATCTCCATTACCCTACAGCAGGCTTCAGAATACTTGGAACGATCGCCCTCTACTATCCGGGCATATATTCACAAAGCCTTGCGTAATGGCGTATTCCAGCGTGTTCAGAATGATGGTAATGGTAAGTACCATATTCACTACACCAGCGATGTAAAGCTATGCGTCAGCCTCGGTATTGGTTTGGGAGCTATAGCCAGGGCCCCAATGAACCGAGTAAATAATTTAAAATTTCTTGCAGCGGAAGCCACAGCGGAGGCGATACAGAAGAAATCCCTTCACCACGCTGCTAAACAGATTTCCAAAACCAACAGCGATAAACGGATACCAGACCTAGACAAGGTTTTCACTCAGGTAATCGGCTCTGAGAAATCAGCGGGGCGCGGTTACCTTGGGATGGGGACTCGTTGTCTATATCTGGATTCCAGCTTTGTCCCTGTTGGCGGAAAACAAGAGACGATCGCTGATTCACTCGATCGCTGCCGAGCCACTGTTAACAGGAGACTCAGCAATACTTATCGACTGAATCGAAACTTGCCTTTACTCCAAAAAAGACAATTGGCGATCGCTTCTGAAATGCCAACCCGCGCTCTCCCAATTTTGAGGGATGAGGCTTTAATGTCTGGCGACCTGGATGAATTTAATTTTGCTCAGAGGCATTTCCCAAAAAATGTCAATGGACACCTGAATTTATTCCAATCTCATACCAATATTTATAACTGTTCCGATATTGAGCTAACACGTCAGAAACATAAGCGCAGTAGGCTTTCCAGGGCTTTCGCTCTAAAAAAGCAGAAAAAGTCCGAGACGGCGGGCACTAGTGAATCCTGAAAATTAAAAAAAACAGCCACCGAGTTTGGAGTGGGTGATTTTATAAGTAGCATTTTTGAGCAAGTTCCTCTAACTAATTCAGAGGGGCTATGATTTAGATGTTCACTTACTGATTGAAACATGGACACGACTTTACAACTCGATGACGGACGCACAGTAAAGCTCCG
>JBEAPM010000268.1:0-3935 GCA_041164445.1 Cyanobacteriota bacterium | reverse complement strand
CATCGGGATGAATGCCCCGACCCGCTCGCACTTCCAAGCCGATCGCCCGTGAGGTAATGTCCCGAGGGGCTAATTCCATACGGCTGGGAGCATAGGTGGCCATGAACCGATCGCCCTGGGCATTAATTAAATAAGCGCCTTCCCCCCGCACCGCTTCCGACACTAAAACCCCAACGGGATACAACCCCGTGGGATGGAACTGCACAAATTCCATGTCTTGGAGGGGCAATCCCGCCTGAGCCGTCATCGCCAGCCCATCCCCAGTACAGGCAAAATCATTGGAAGTGGTATTAAAGACGCGACCATAGCCCCCCGTAGCCAGCAGGATGGCAGAGGCTTGGACAATCTCTAAACGCCCATCTTCAATACGCATCATCACGACCCCCTGTACGGCATTGTCCTGCCGCAGGAGTTGGAGAACGTACCATTCTTCGTAGAGGGTTACGCCTTTCACCAGAAGATTCATCACTAACTCATGGAGAATGGCATGACCGGTTTTGTCTGCGGCATAGCAGGCCCGGTTGTGGGTGTGGCCACCAAAGGCCCGTTGGGCAATGCGGCCATCCGGCGATCGGGAAAATAAAACCCCTAAATGCTCTAAATCAATGACCGCTTCGGGCGCTTCCTGGGTCAAAATGGCCACGGCATCCTGATCCGCCAAATAATCCGAACCCTTGACGGTATCAAAGGCATGACTTTCCCAGTTATCGTCGGGATCACTATTTTTTAAACTAGCGGCCATCCCCCCCTGAGCGGCAACGGAGTGGGAACGAATGGGATGGGTTTTGGCCACCAAACCAACGTTTAAGTGAGGGTTCACCCGCAGCATTTCTAGGGCAGCCCGACAGCCCGCAATTCCGCCCCCCACAATTAAGACATCATGCTGAATCATTACGAGAACCCTCAAAAAAAACACTAGTACCTCGAAAAATTCAAAATGTTGCCCTATGCCCCAGCATAGGGATTGTGGCAGGCAGCGCAGCCACCCATCACCATGAATCGAGGTGCCCACTCCCTAAATTACCAGAAATGAGGGCTTCATCCCAGTTCTAGCGCAGGTCTGCGGCTTCAAAGGGTTTAAAGGGTACTCGCTTTGAGTGTGGATAATAGTCCCGCTATCTCATACAAGCGATTGTGCCGGGATAGTAATGAAAAGGGTTCTGAAAAATCGTAGGTGGTATTGACACGCTTACAGAAAATAAAATCAGTGCCATTCGTCACCAGACCAAAGGTTGTGGGTTCACTAGAAGCTGCCATGTAACTTAAACATTGGGGTAGGGCAAGATCGGCGGCAAATTTAGCATTTTTGGCTTCCACCACCAGCACCCAGAGCCGTTGCCGAATCACTAAGACATCAATCCGTCCGCGATAGATTTCATCCCGCTCAGTGACTTCGAGGGCGACGGGAACTTCCGATCGCACAAAGAATGGGGGTTCATGAAAGCCAAGATTTTCGAGCAAAGGGGCAACGATCGCCACCAGAATCGTTCCCTCTGTTAAAAGGCCAGCGTTGTAATAGTAAGCGTGGCGTTTATGCAGAGCATCCAAAAACAGTTTACGGTCTAGACTAGGCTCAGGGTGGAGAGTCTGACACTCTTCAAAAAAGTGATCATCACTGGTTCGCACTAACCCTAAGCGATCCTGTAGGTCTTGAAAACTTGCTATGGTTTTTTCGATCGCAAAGCGGTTAGTCATGGGGCACCCCAAAATTCTGGGTAAAGAGTCTGAGCGAACTGGAGTCGATCCGATGATATCAAGGGGATTATTTTCCGGTCTTCAAGTATTGGGCCATGGCGGCGATCGTTGGGGTTTCAAACAGTTGTCCCACCTCGATCGCGGCGGCTTGGTCGGGGAAGGCTTTTTTTAATTTGCCGTAAATCTGAGCCATGGCCAGGGAGCGTCCCCCCAGATCAAAAAAGTTTGCGTTTCGAGACACTGTATCTAGGTGCAAGACCGATCGCCATAGAGATGCGATCGTTTCTTCCTCTACCCCTTGGGGATGCTGGAGGTCTTCGGGAGCGATCGCCGTATCCTCTGTAAATTCCGCAAAACGGGGTAAGTCCTGGAGGGGACGATCGGGCTCTTGGGTCAGGAGGGTTAAGAGTTGAATGAGATTGTCTCCCATCTGAGCGATCGTTTCTGGGGCAAATAAATCGGTTTTATAGCGAAACACGCCTAACAAAGTATTGTCTTTTTCTTTCATCGATAAGGAGAGATCAAAATTCGAGGTTCCTTCCTCCGTTTCCTGGAGGCGAATTTTCAGGTCATCGGATAGTTGCGGGGGCTGCTTGGGCACATTTTGCAAGGTAAACATGGCCCGGGAGAGCATCCCACTGGGTAAGTTGAGGGCTTCCACTACTTGTTGCACCGGCAAATCCCCGTGATCAAAGGCTCCTAAACTCCCTTGACTGGCCGCTTGAATGGCGGTCTGAAATCCGGCAGCAGGGTTTAGTTGACTCCGAAGCAGTACAATATTACTAAAATAGCCAATTAGCTTTTTCGTTTCCGGTTGTTTCCGTCCCGCTACGGGGGAACAGAGGATGAGATCCCACTGACCCGTGTAGCGATAGAGCAGGGTTTGAAAGGCCGCTAGAAGTAAGACAAAGAGGGACACCCCAGCCTGACCCGCTAAGGCTTTAATGGCCGTACTCAGGCTTTCGGGAAAGGGCACAACGATCGCTGCGCCTTGGTAACTGGGGGCACTACTGAGGCTATAGTCTGTGGGCAGCCGTAGGGGTGAAGCGCCCAGCAAATGCTCTTTCCAGTAATTTAACTGATCTTGTAAAACCTGACCCTGCAACCACTGGCGCTGCGCTGCAGCAAAGTCAGCATACTGGATCTTCAGGGGAGCAAGGGGGGATGGTTCCCCCGCACTGAAGGCGGCGTAGAGTTGGGCTAACTCCCGCAGTCGCACTGTATCCGTCCACACATCATTGATAATGTGATGCACAGTGCGGATTAAGACATGATCCGTCTCCGTCAGTTTGAGCAATTTGTAGCGAATTAAGGGGGCCGTATCCAGGTCAAAGGGAGTCTGCACTTCCGTCACTGCAATGGAATGCACAGAGTCCTCTTGGGCTTCTGCACTCAACCCGGTCAGATCCACTAGGGGGAAGTCTAGGGTCAACTGCGGTTCAATGACGAGGCTGGGTTGTCCATCCACTGCCGGAAAGCGGGAACGCATCGTTTCATGGCGATCGACGATCGCTTGCAGACTGGCTTTGAGAGCCTTATAGTCCAAGGGCCCAGAAAGGCGAAAAACTCCCCGGAGGTTATGCACAGCACTACTGGCATGAAGTTGTTCCACTTGCCAGAGGCGTTCTTGACCAAAAGACAGGGGGAGGGGACGATCGCGGGGAATGGGTTTGAGATCAAAGGCCACTTGAGTGGAACGGCGCGTCGAGCGAATACTTTTCCAAAAGCCTGTGGGGGCTTTAGCGGTGGCGGGGTCTGGCGCTTTAGCCTTGGCGGTGGGTTCAGGGCTAGGTTCAGATGGCGGTTTAGCCTCAACCACTGGCGCGGCAGAAACCTCCAGGACTTGCTGCTTGGGGTCTGGAAAGTACTCACTGGACTGGAAGTAGTCCACATAGCGCTGCAGGAGCGGTTCATCGATCGCCGGGCAGGGAAGGTTGAGGGTATGGAGTAATCCCAAGGCTTGGCGGGAGTCCATGGGTGCTTTGGGACTGAGAATATGAACCGGCGCACTCATCAGTAGAAGCAAAGAGGCAAAGAGGGGATCATTGGGATCCCGGTCGATCGTCGTTTGTAGGGTCGCTAACCAGCGATCGAAGGGAACGCCCTCCAGTTGATAGCCTCGCGTTTGCAGAAACTCACAGAGTCGAGTCCAGGGAATGGGTTGAGGATTGAGGATGTGGAGGGTTTTGCCCCAGTCCCCGCTGTCATTGCAGGACTGCCCCAGTCTCACTACCGCCTGA
>JBEAPM010000267.1:0-9687 GCA_041164445.1 Cyanobacteriota bacterium | reverse complement strand
TCCACTGAAAGCGAAAAAATTTAATGGCAGAGTGCGGCGCGGAGCACCGCATTCTGCCACCTTAAGTGGATAGCCCTTTCTGCCGCTTCAGGTAAAGTTTTATAAAAGCTTCTCCGGTCAGGTAAGAACACGAGCGATCGAGATAAGTATCACACCATCATCTATCATCAGGGCCGTAAGATCAAAATACAGAGGTGTTGTCATTCAACTACCCCCTTACAGGAGCTTTCTCCGTAGTCCTATGTCTTCCGAGCCTATTTTTTCCTCTAGTTATACCATTCAATACCACGTCACCCAGCAGTCAGTTGCAGCCAAGATTAAACACATTTTGCACATTTGGGAATTGGTGCCCACTGCCTGTGGTCAAGATAACTTACTCTACCAAATTAACTATGAAGTGCAGGAAGAGTCGAGTGTACATCGTATTATTAATCAACTGCTTGGAGCAGCCGGGGCACAACAACTCTCTTCTTACCAATTTGAAAAATTGCAGGGCAAACTGAAGATCAATCCTAATCCCACCCTGCGGTTACCGGCATCCCAATATTCCCAAAAGCTTGCGACTGACGGCGAGAAACTTTAAGGGAACAAACCAAACCCTGCTGGACTTTGCGCCATCGTCCAGACCCTCGATCACTTGCCCTGGGATGATCCCTTAGAATGGCGCTGCACACTTTCCCTGGCGACTGATTCCTTTATTGAAGCTGAAGCCATTCCCTCCCCTCGATATTCCCTCTGAGGAGGGAGACACGGTCAATGGCAACTTGGCTGGGGACAGACACTGCTAATGTCGATACCGTGACGGTTCTGGTAGAGAGACGATCGCTAAGATTCCTCAGAACAGTCAGAAGTGAGGGGGTCTGTGTCACTGTCCTTAAATATGCTAAGTTTTATAAAGTTTTGTTAGAAAATCTTTAGATTTATCCTGGAGTTCTCTCATGAATCTCTCCCCAGAACTGAAATACTATCTCAACTTTGGTCACCCTTTTTTCATGTGGGTCCTCTTTGCCTTTACCCTTTATGTCCTTTACCTCGGGGTACAGGTGCGCCGCACTCGGTCTGCTGAAGGGGAAGCCAAAAAAGCCTTAGTCCAAGGCAAATTTAACGACAAGCATTACCAGATGGGTTCGATTCTCCTGGCGATGATTGTGCTCGGTAACATGGGGGGCATGGCCATTACCTACCTCAACAATGGCAAGCTCTTCTTTGGGGCACACCTGTTGGCCGGGCTGACCATGACTGCCCTTTTTGTCGTATCTGCCGCCTTTGCCCCCTTTATGAAAAAGGGACAAGATTGGGCCCGCAATGCCCATATTGTCCTCAACTTAGCGATCGTTGGCATTTTTGGTTGGCAGGCGTTAACCGGCGTAGAAATTGTCATCAAAATTCTTGGGGATGCTCCTAGTACCTAGAACGTGTCATCCATTAAAACCAATGGGGTTGGCTTTTAGCCTGCCCCTGTCCCCACGGGCAGCTTCTAATTCAGCCTGCTTGAGAGAGGATTTCCCTGAACCGCCTCACCTGAGAAGGGGGGGAATCTTAAGGTAAAATTAAAATGCACAAATTACGGCACAAGTGATGGAAGTGGTGGTGGCTAGCTCCCCCGATATGCAAATTTATCAACAGCAATTCATTTCCGGTAGTGAAAAAAAACGTCGTGAAGCCCTTGAATCCCTGCTTAAGGAAGGTGCTGAAGGGATTGCATTTTTAGAAGCATTTTTAGTTGCCGTCCGGGAGGGGAAGCATCCCCTCGATAGTGTTGCGGGACGAGTCTATGCCAAATTACTGCAATGCTCTGAAGTCGAAGTGCAGACCTTTTTGCAGACTAAATTTCCTCAAGGTCTGGTAGACAGTTCCTCCGATCGCAATCTGGAGTACCAGGATCTAGAGACTTTGTTGGCTACAGAGCAATTTGAAGCTGCCGATCGCTTAACCATTCAAAAAATGTGTGAGTTGGCGGGCACTGCAGCACAACAACGTAAATGGTTGTACTTTTCAGAAGTGGATCTGGTTCCCCAGCAGGACTTACAAAGTCTCGATCGCCTCTGGCGCATTTATTCCGATGACAAATTTGGCTTTTCTGTACAGCGGGAAATCTGGCTGGGGGTTGGACAAAGTTGGGATAAGCTATGGCCGAAAATCGGCTGGAAAAATGGCAATATTTGGACTCGCTACCCCCAAGGATTTACCTGGAATTTGAGTGCGCCCAAAGGACATCTGCCCCTAACCAATCAGCTCCGAGGGGTGCGGGTTATGGCCGCGTTGATGGCCCATTCTGCTTTTCAAAAAGATTAAGTTTGCCCGTGATTCAGCTTGAGCAATCTAGGGCAATCATCAGTGAGCCATGACAGGGCTATGCTGTGCTTGTTTTAACCCCTAGATGTAAAACTGAAACGAGCACGGCTAATATCTATACCGTCAGGGGTCTGGACTTCATTGATGACGCACCCTAACAATAAGACAATGGGGTTGGGTGCTGCCCCGAAGCTAAGTTAAGTGTAACGAGCATGGCAGGAATCGAACCTGCGACACCCAGAACCGGAATCTGGTGCTCTATCCCCTGAGCTACATGCCCTTTCAAGTATTGTTAGGTTAACCATAACAATAGAGATGCATTCTAGCACCCTTTCTTCCATATTGCTCATGCCTCACCTCAATTTTGCTCAATCTTTTCTGCGGCAATGCAATCAACGATCGCTTCAGGACTCTTGGTTTGCCTATGCAGATGAACAAGCCACAGATCCGCTTTCCGATCGCCCCCTCGCCCTCAACGATCGGGGCCACATTGCTTGGCAAAAGGGACGATCGCTGTTGTGCTTGGGGCAGGATCTGGTGCTGCCGGAGACCTGGACAGGCTATCCCCTCCAGGGACTCACCGCTAAGCTGGCTTTAACCTGGTGGGCGGAGTCCGCGATCGTTTTTGTTAATGGTCAGTTCGTCCAGGAAGGGGATTTGTTTGACTGTAGTGCCCGCATTATCCTGACGGATCGGGTGCAGGGGGGGGAGTGTTTTCGGATACGGGTGCGCTTGATCAGTCCAGGGCATGATCCAGGGGCATTGGTCAAAAGTCAATGGGAATTAGAGGACTTACGGAACCGCTCTTTACCAGAACCAAGTTGGCTGGCGGATGAACTGGCGATCGTTGCGACCTATCTCCAAACCCACCGTTCCAGTGAACTGGAAAGATTAGATCAGTACTGTGCCCCTCTGCTGGAGCAGGGAACTGATTGTTGGGATCAGCTTGAGTTGACCCTAGCGACTTTGCGGGAACATTTGGATCAGCAGTGGGGAACCCAAATCCGGCAGCGGCACATTCATTTGCTGGGCCATGCCCATTTAGATTTAGCATGGCTCTGGCCCGTAGCCGAAACCTGGGCTGCCGCAGAGCGTACCTTTCGATCGGTCTTGGCCCTGCAGCAGGAGTTTCCCGAATTAATTTTTGCCCATTCTTCCCCAGTGTTGTATCACTGGCTGGAGCAGCACCTTCCCGACTTATTTGAGGGCATTTGCCAAGCCCTACAGCGGGGACAATGGGAAGCGATCGCCGGATTGTGGGTGGAGCCAGATACCATTCTGCCCAACGGAGAATCCTTGGTTCGGCAGGTGCTCTATGGGCAACGCTATATTCAGGAACATCTAGGGCAACGGAATCGAGTGGCGTGGTTGCCCGATAGTTTTGGCTTTAGTGCCCAGTTACCCCAAATGCTGAAACGGGGGGGCATTGATTGGTTCATCACGCAAAAGTTAACCTGGAATGATACGACGACCTTTCCCCACTCGCTCTTTCAGTGGCAGAGTACGGACGGGACGATCGCTTTGGCTCTGATGTCTGCGCCCATTGGTAAAGGGATTGAGCCCCTCGCCATGATGCAGGGGGCGATGGACTGGGAAGCGGCTACGGGGTCTCAGGATTACCTCTGGCTACCCGGAGTGGGGGATCACGGCGGGGGGCCCAGTCGGGATATGTTGGAAACCGTCCGCCGCTGGAAAACTTCGCCGTGCTTTCCACAGCTAGGATTTAGTCGGTTAGAGGATTACTTAAACCGCTTGGAGCAAACCATCGATCGGTCTGCTCTGCCGGTTTGGAATCAGGATTTATACCTGGAACTACACCGGGGATGTTACACCAGCCATGGCGATCAAAAACAATGGAACCGGCAACTAGAAGATTTGTTGTACCGTGCCGAGCTATGGGCCGCCTGGGCAGAACTTCTGGCGGGGCAACCCTTTCCCCATCAGACCTTGGAGGAGGCTTGGAAGTTAGTTCTGTTTAATCAATTCCATGATATTTTGCCGGGTTCCGCCATCCCTGAAGTTTTTGAACAAGCCAATCACGAGTGGCAAGAGGCTCAAGATCTCGCCGCAGGGATTCTGCAGCGATCGTTGCAAACCCTGAGGAATCGCATGATTCTTACCAATCCTCTAGCCTCCGATGCTATTGATCCAGACATTAATCCAGACATTAACCCAGACATTACGATCGTCGTGTTTAATAGCACTCCCCACAGTGTAAGGAACCCGTTTAATACCCCCTCACCCACAGAGCCACAGAATCCCGCTGAAGTTCCGTTCTGCCCTCAACTGGTCTCTATTCCCACCGATTGGCTTCCCCCTACTCTGCTTTCCCCGAATGGTTTGAGTTGGCAAGCTTGGGATTGTGAGGGTAAACCTCTACCCACTCAGCCCGGGGTTCCCCTTATCGATAAGTCTCCGGATACCGCTCTAGCAGAGGATAGTAAGGATAGTGTAGAGCGATCGTCAGCACTGCTCGTGTCCCTGCCTGCCTGCCCTGGCGTGGGCTATACCCAGATCCACCTTCGCCCCACGACCGAGGCAACGCAGCCGCCTGATTGCCCGGTGGTACTCCAGACCACTGAAACCCACTACAGCTTGGACAATGGGATCCTCCGAGTCACGATCGATCGGAGCACCGGACAAATACAGCAACTCTATAGCCACATCCTACAGCGCAACCTCTGCCAAGCCCCCGTTAATCAACTGCAGTGTTTTCAAGATCAGGGGCAATACTGGGATGCCTGGAACATTGATCCAGAGTATGAAAAACATCGCCTTACTTCCCCTCAGTTACAGGGTTGTGAAGTTGTAGAACAAGGTCCCTTGCGGGCTAGCATACGGGTTTGCTATCAGTTTCAACAGTCCAGGATTGAGCAGACCTACTGTTTAGACTGGCAGAGTCCTGTGCTAAAGGTTGACTCTTACCTCAACTGGCACACGGATCAGGTTTTGCTGAAGGTTGCTTTTCCCTGGGACTTTGGCACCGTAACGCCACAATGTATGACCGAAAGTGCTTGCGGGGCGTTGGAGCGATCGACTCAGCCCACCAACCCCAGAGAAGCGGCTCAGTGGGAAATTCCCCTACATCGTTGGCTTGATCTCAGTACAAGCGGAGAATCCCCTTGGGGCATCAGTGTGCTGAATACCGGTAAGTATGGTGCTGATGTGCAGGGAACTCAACTACGCCTCAGCTTATTACGGAGTCCTTGCTGGCCAGATCCCCACAGCGATCGAGGGGAGCATCGGTTTAGCTATGGGATCTATCCCCATGCCGGAAGTTGGCAAACGGCCCAAACCGTAACGGCGGCCCAGATCCTTAATTCTCGCTTAGATCTCATGCCGTTAGAGCTAAGGCCGATCGTTTCCCAACCAGGGGCATCTCTGCCTGCCAAGGCTACCCTACTCAGCTTGGGTTCCCCAACCTTGCAATTAATGAGCTTCCATCCCCATCTATCCCAACCGGGCTATGTGTTGCGCTGTTATGAAAGTGCAGGACAAGCCACAACGCTACAGATCCAGTTATCCACTCAGACGGAATTAGACTCAGCGCAGATCTACCCCCTCAATGGTTTAGAAGAACTGGAGGATGAGGCTAGCCACAGCGATCGTTCTGCGGATTCTCTGCTAACGGTTACCCCTTGGCAAATCCGATCGGTTTTGCTCAAAATTTGACCCTCTCCTCACCCTCTTAATCCCACGACGGCGCTGTTGAGGGGCAAAGCCAGCTTGTCCTAATTCCTGCAAAAGCCAAGAAGTTCCTGAATTTTCGCGCCCAGAGCTAATACCTATGTCAGAATAGAGCCTGTTTGGAATGCTGTCCTAGTACTTCCAGGTCTGTAAAAGAGCCTTAATACCAGAAATTATGGAAAAATTATTATACGAGTATGCTTGGCTCATTCCCGTGTTTCCCCTACTAGGGGCAACGATCGTGGGCTTGGGTTTACTCTGCTTTGATAAGACGATCGTCAAACTACGCCAAGCGAATGCTGCTTTTATCCTGCTGCTCTTAGGCGTTTCCGTGGCCCACTCCTTTGCTCTATTTTGGAGCCAATTCCAAGGTCACGAAGCCTATCTGGTCATGTTTGATTGGGTTTCGGCGGGAGATTTCCATCTCAGCATGGGCTACACCATCGATCATTTGACCACGCTGATGCTAGTGGTGGTGACCACCGTGGCTCTGCTCGTCATGATTTACACCGATGGTTACATGGCCCACGATGCGGGGTATGTGCGCTTTTATGCCTACCTCAGCCTGTTTAGTTCCTCCATGTTGGGCTTAGTGGTCAGCCCCAATCTGGTGCAGATCTACATCTTTTGGGAACTGGTGGGGATGTGTTCATACCTGCTCATTGGCTTCTGGTACGATCGCAAAGCTGCGGCTGATGCCTGTCAAAAAGCCTTTGTGACCAACCGCGTTGGAGACTTTGGGCTCCTTTTGGGAATTTTAGGTCTATATTGGGCCACCGGTAGCTTTGACTTTGAGGTGATGGGAGAGCGACTGCAATCCTTGGTGGAATCCGGTAACCTCAGCGTGATCCTCGCCAGCTTATTTGGGGTGCTGGTCTTTCTCGGCCCCGTCGCCAAGTCGGCCCAGTTTCCCCTCCATGTTTGGCTACCGGATGCGATGGAAGGCCCTACCCCCATTTCCGCCCTCATTCACGCCGCCACCATGGTAGCCGCCGGAGTCTTCCTCATTGCCCGGATGTATCCCGTCTTTGAGCACCTGCCCTCGGTGATGAATCTGATTGCTTGGGTGGGAGCTTTTACTGCGTTCCTCGGAGCGTCGATCGCCATTACCCAAAATGACATCAAGAAAGGCCTCGCCTATTCCACCATTTCCCAATTGGGGTATATGGTCATGGCCATGGGCGTAGGGGCCTACAGTGCAGGCTTATTTCACCTCATGACCCATGCTTACTTCAAAGCCATGCTCTTTCTCTGCTCCGGCTCTGTGATTCATGGCATGGAAGGGGTGGTCGGCCACGACCCGATCGTGGCCCAGGATATGCGGGTGATGGGGGGACTGCGGAAATATATGCCCATCACCGCCACCACCTTTTTAATTGGCACCTTAGCCATTTGTGGCATTCCCCCCTTTGCTGGATTTTGGTCAAAGGATGAGATTCTTGGTCAAGCCTTCGCCGCAAACCCGTCCCTCTGGGTGGTGGGCTGGCTCACCGCTGGGATCACCGCTTTTTATATGTTCCGCATGTACTTCACCACCTTTGAAGGGGAATTTCGGGGTGAGTCGGCAGCAGCCAAACAAGCGGTTTTAGATGATTGGGGCATTGTTGCCGGTGCCTCCAATGACGATCATGGGCACCATGCCCATACGCCCCATGAATCCCCGTTGACCATGACCTTTCCACTCATGGTCTTAGCAGTCCCCTCCATCTTTATTGGGTTACTGGGGACCCCCTTTGCCAATAAATTTGAAGCCTTTATTCAGGCTCCAGGGGAAGTGATGGAAGTTCTCCATGAGGCAGAAGCCTTTGATTGGACAGAATTCCTGGTCATGGCGGGGAGTTCCGTGGGCATTGGCCTCATTGGCATTACCCTGGCCTCTCTAATGTATGCCATGAAAACCATCGATCCCGCTGCGATCGCTCAGCGCATCCAGCCCTTCTATCAATTCTCGAAAAACAAATGGTACCTGGATGACATCAATGAAGTGATTTTTGTGCAGGGAAGCCGCCGCTTAGCCCGTCAAGTCTTAGAAGTTGATGCCAAAGTGGTCGATGGTTTGGTGAACCTCACGGGGTTAGTGACCCTGGTCAGCGGTGAAGGACTCAAGTACCTGGAAAACGGTCGTGCCCAGTTCTATGTTCTCATCGTTTTTGGAGCCGTGCTCAGTCTCGTGGTGCTGTTTCGGGTCACCTAGCTAGATTACCGGTCTAGAGGGCCATCCTGATGTCTCAGGAGACCCTCTCCACAAACCCTAAGATCAGAAAAGCCCCCAAGCTCAGTAGCCATGGGGGCTTTTTTATTACTCTGTCTTTCATTTTGTTGTTTGAGCTTCTTCACCAGAAGACTCGATCGTTTTTTGAGTTGGCGCTGACGGGCTGCACCGCCACGCCCTTTAGTATTGCGTCCCCCTTTACGAGGAGACTCATGGCTTTTGAGTCGCATAGTCTTTTCCTCTCTTGAAGACCTTTTTCGGTAACTTTATATTACCCATTTTTTCGTCTCAGCGCTATTCCTTCTCTCGCTAACTCACGAAGGTTTAGAATCGGTAAAACGTGGGAGAACAGAGGCATGGGTTTAAGACGGCTGTGGGCAATGGGCTGGTTTGGTTTAGGCTATATGCTCTCCCCCTTGTCCTGGTGGAATGATCTCTTTTTTAACTTACCGATCGCTTTGGCTCTGGGTTCTGTACTGGCCATTTTTGTGCCCGCTTGGTTTGTCCCCGGTACGATCGTAGGGTATTGGTTATCCAATGTAGTCGGAATTGTGATGATGCAGATGGGAGTTGTGAACTTTTTCCAAGCTGAGGAAAAACGCAACTGGAAACGGGACCTGCTGTTGGGCTTTGTCGGGTCAACCCTCTACACGATCGTCATTGTGGTCTTGATCTCGGGAAAAGTCTTAGCCCTACCCGAAATCTTCTCTCGACTATAATCGTCCGCCAGCGTCCCGGCGCATTCGTATTAAAAAGTTGTTAAACTAGAAGCTCATTACACCGTTCGCTTGACTCCCCTATTCAGACCCCTATGCTTCAAGTTCTCTATCTCATTATCTTTGCCATCCTCACCGTGATTGCGGTGACCAATTTATTCCGCAACTTAATGATGGTGGCATCCGATAGTCGTCGCTCCCTCTCGGGGCCCCAAAGACAATCGATCGCGCCTCACCCTGAGTTATTCGACAGTTCCGGCAAAGTTGTCAATGAACCCTTAATGGTCATGCGATCCGCCTCCGTAGAAGACATCCGCGATCGTCTGGATGCGCTTTACGATTCCTCACCGGGAGGTCAAGTCAAAGAAGATGAAGGGTAGAGGCTAAGACTTAAGGCTCTGAATCTTCTACCACAATGTCGATCGTCCTAGGTTCGGGGGGAGAAGAGGACTGACTATCCTGGGTTGGAGCAGCAGGAGCCTGAGCGTTTTCTAAAATACTATCCACAAAGCGTTTCGCTTCTTCTGTGGTCATTTCGCCTCGTCGCACCAATTCCTCTGCTTTTTGCTGGGCCTCTTGAATAATTTCGGTGAACCGATCTCCTGCTTTCTCTCCAGCATAACTGGCTAAGCCCACACCTAAGTAAACTGCTTTTTTCAGGAAACCACCGAAATTATCCATGGTCATTCATCGCTGCTGAGAGCCTAGCGCTTCCATAAATTTGGCTCTTCTGGATCGCTTATACTTTTGTAGTCTATGTTACTGTTTTTCTGGGAA
>JBEAPM010000266.1:0-4993 GCA_041164445.1 Cyanobacteriota bacterium | reverse complement strand
CTGTAAATCTAGCATCGTAAAAAAACAAACCTTGATAAATGTTGGGAACTGCCCTGATCATACCGGATCAAGGTCATCCGGCTCGTTACGGGACAGGAAAAAGATCCATTGAAGCGAAGGGAGGTGTGCTTCGTTTTGCCCCTTTTTCCCTGAAGTTGGTAGCCGAAAATAGGATAAGTTAACAGAGTACCTTGATGCCTGATCGACGGCTTTGCTGCCCCCTTAATCCCTATCCTCCAGAGGGTCAGAAATAAAACGATCGCTTCATCTAGTTCGTCAACAGGGCAACTCGATGAATTTGAAGTTTTTCGAGGTGCCCTCCGAATCATTCACTGGATTTTTTATGCTCAGGCAACTTTGGCGGTATGCCTCTACCCTTGCAGGTCTAATCTTTCGTCATCCCTTGGTGGGGGTTTCCGTCATTGGGATTACCCCCGATGGTTTGATTGTACTCGTGCGGCGGCGGGACAATGGTCAGTGGTCTTTGCCCGGAGGGTTGGTGGATTGGGGCGAAACGATCGCTCAGGCAGCAGAACGGGAATTTCGGGAAGAAACCGGCTTTATCCTGCAATCTATCACGCGCCTAGTGGGGGTCTATTCTGATCCGCACCGAGATCCTCGCATCCACTCGGTCTGTGTAACGGTGCTGGCGGAGGTCATTGCTGAGGGAGAGGGGACAGACTCCCTAGAAATTAGTGAGGTTAAGGCGGTTTCCTTGGAAAATATGCCTTTCGGTAAACTTAGTCATGATCACGATCGTCAACTGCAAGATTATTTAAGCGGAGTCACAACGATCGCTTAAGATCACTATAACGACTATGGGGCATCTCGAAACCCTTAATCGAGGTGCCGATGAATATGCTTGTCGCTTACAGCTATATTGTGGTCTTACGATCTTGTGGTCTAACCATCTTGTTTCGTTCATTGTCTGGTTGCTCGTCTTGTAATGACTTTTAGTACACCCAGTTCTGAAAAGCCCAGTTCTGAAATCCTCGATCCGGTGAGGTTACAGCCCGCCACGATTTTGCTGGTGGATGATGATCTGTTGATGCGTAAACTGGTGAGAAAGGTGTTAGAGCCGGATCAGTACCATATTTTTGAAGCTCAAAATGGGGTTGAAGCCCTGAACCTTTACCACGAAGTTCATCCGGATCTGGTGTTGTTAGATGGCTCGATGCCGGTAATGGATGGGTTTGAATGTTGCAGTCACCTTAGGCGTGAAGCCCCGATTCACACCTTGCCCATTTTGATCATCACAGGGCTCGAGGATGACCAGTCTGTGAATGCTGCATTTGATGCTGGAGCAACGGATTATATTCAAAAACCGATTAATTGGCTCGTGCTGAGGCGACGAGTACAGTTACTATTAAGAATGCTGGAACTTCACAGCCAACTTATTGTCATCAATTCTCAGCTTCAGGTGGCAAATCAAGAGTTAAAAGATATTGCCTATATTGATGAATTAACAAACTTGTTCAATCGTCGTTCTTTAGATACGGCTCTCGCTCGGGAATGGATCCATAGCTTGCAGTCTTCGAGTCCTTTATCCCTCATCATGTGTGATGTAGATTGCTTTAAGCAATTTAATGATACCTATGGTCACCCGGCTGGTGATCGATGTCTCCAACAGGTGGGGGAGGTGATTCGTTCCTCAATCCGCTGGCCGGTGGATATTGGGGCACGATATGGGGGCGAAGAATTTACGATCGTCCTGACCAATACGCCTCTGATGAATGCCGTGCGGGTGGCAGAACGAGTGCGGACAGAGATTTTTGCATTGAACATTCCCCACCAAAATACCCTGGTGCGCGATACTGCGGTGGTGACCCTGAGTTTAAGTGTGAGTAGTACGCAGACCAGCTCCTATAGCTCGTTAGAAGATTTTATCCAAGATGCCGATCGCAAGCTCTATCAGGCTAAAGCCCAGGGACGCAACCAGGTTGTTTTTCAAACTTAATTTTTCGGGTACCCACTTCCGGCGAGCGAGTGCGGCGCGGAGCACCGCACTCACTGATCATTTCTTCCCCGCTTCCCCTCTGAGAACTTGTTTAGACTCTGCAAAACCTGTTATATAAGAGGCAGTTTGCTGATCCGGCTGAGGAAAATCTTAATGCTTAAGTGTTCCGTGTTTAACCCTGTGCGGTTCTGGATGCCTATCCTCTTTGGCTCCAGTCTCTTTAGCGCTGCTCTGCTGTCTGTCTCGGCAACCCCAGTCCTGGCTTTAGTCCCCCATACCCCCTCCGTTGATTTGGTGGAACTGCGGCGAGATGGAGAAAGCCTCTTACGTCAAGCGGTGCAACTGTTGCAGTTTGATGAATACGATGAAGCCCTACGCCGAGCAGAATTAGCTACAGAATTGGTGCCCAATCAGTATGAAGCATGGGGGATTGTGGCGGATTTGTACATTAGAACCGATCGTCCTCAGGATGCGATTAATGCTTTAGAGAAAGCTCAAAAGATTGCACCAGAAGAACCGGCTATTCTAGCGGCGTTTGGGACGGTTTATTTTAGAGAAAAAGACTACGCCCAATCGGCTCAGTATCAAGAAGCGTATATTGCCTTAAAGCCCGATGTACCCGAAGCCTTTTTTGACCTAGGCAATGCCTATTATATGTTGCGGCGTTATAGTGATGCGGTGGATACCTATCAACAGGCCGTTGCTCTGAGGGAAGACTTTTGGGAAGCCATTAATAATATTGGGCTTGTGCAATATGAGCAGGGCAACCTGAATGCGGCCTCAGAAAATTGGACGAAAGCCGTTGAAATTAATGACAAAGTTGCAGAACCTCAATTAGCGATCGCAGTGGCGACTTACCAAAAAGGCGATCGTAACCTGGCTATTGAGCAAGCCGAAGCTGCTCTACGCCTTGATGGCCGCTATGGAGATTTAGATTTTCTGGCGGATCAACTCTGGGGAGAGCGTATTTTGAAGGATGCGGCCCCTCTGTTAGCTCAACCTCGGGTGCAAATTGCGGCCCAGCGGGCTTTAGAATCGGTGCAAAATCAGCAATTTCGTTAGATGCCTACCTCTCCCACGTCCTACCCCTTCCTCTGTCCTCCCCTTGTGGGGCAATTGCGGCAATCATCGGGGCGCTTCATCTTCGCACTAGCCACGATCGCGGGGTTATGGAGTTGTCCGCATCCCGTGTGGGCTCAGAGTGCGAATGCACCGGAAGCGGGGGACTCTTACGAAAACTTGAGTGTTCCTGAACTGTTAGACCTAATTCGCCAGGATTTAAACCCTCAAGACTTACCCCCTGCGCGTAACCTCAACCCTGCAGAATCTCCCCTGCAATTGGAAGTAACGGATACTGCCGATCGCTTAAAGCGATATCGTCTCGGGCCCAATGATGTCATTTTAGTCACCGTTGATCGCTTCCCCGACTTTAATTTTCAGGGGCCCATTAATCCAGAAGGGTCGATCGTCTTACCCTTAGTCAATGTCTTGTCCCTAGAAGGCTTAACCTTGGGAGAAGCCCAGGAAAAAATTCGTCAAGCGCTGGATCGCTACATTGTCAATCCGCAGGTTTCCCTTTCCTTATTATCCCAGCGTCCCGTTCAGGTGACGGTCGTAGGTTCCGTGACTCGTCCAGGCTTTTATCCCTTAGCAACCCCCAGGATTTCAGATGCTCTGCTGGCCGCGGGGGGCAGTTTAGCCAGTGCAGATCTCCGGGAACTCGAAGTGCGGCGTACCCTGGCTGACGGTACCGTCCTCTCCCAGACCCTGGATCTCTATACCCCCCTAAAAGAAGGCTTACCCATCCCCAACCAGCGCTTAGAGGATGGAGATGTGGTCATGCTACCGGAGCTAGAGACCTTAGAGGATCCCAGTTACGATCGTCGCCTCGTGGCCATTTCAACCCTGGCCAAACCGACCATTAACGTCCGACTCCTCAGCTACGCCTCCAACGGGATTGGCACCTTAACCTTGCCCTCCGGCAGTTATTTCCGAGATGCCTTAAATGGTATTCCCTTAGATAGTGCCAATATCAACTCGATCGCTCTGATTCGCTACGATCCAGAAACAGGACAAGCGATCAAAACACAAGTGGATGGCAAACAGATACTGTTAGGGGATCCCGAGGCAAACTTAGCCCTTCAGGATAATGACGTGATTGTGGTGGGGCGAAACTTAGTCACCAAAATCTCCACACTCCTCAATCGCTTTACCCAGCCTTTTCGGGATGCTCTGGGCTTTATCCTCTTCTTTGATTCTCTCCAGGAAAATGCAGGCAACCTCTTTCGCTCCGGTGGTCGCTAACGATTCCTTCACGATACTGGATTTCCACTGAAAGCGGAGAAATTTAATGGAAGAGTGCGGCGCTCCGCGCCGCACTCTTCCGCCTTAAGTTGGTAGCCACGATACTGAAGCGATGGTACTAAAGCGATGGCAGTTTCCGCGAGGTGCCTGACTTTTCGGTTCCGGAAGCTACAGAACTAAAGCTGACTGTGGGCACCATCACAAAAGGGATGATTTTGCGTGTGCTTACACAGGCAAAGAGCCACTTTTTTCTGCTCTTCGATCTGAAATTTTAGGGGCATGAAGGAGGTTCCTTGGTGTGCCCCATCGCAAAAGGGCTGATTTGCCGATTGACCGCAGCTACACCAAAAATAATTACCGGCTTCTAATTCAAGAACAACGGGCTTTTTAGCTGCAATTGTAGGCTCAGAGGTGGATTCAGACATAGGGCGTTTCTAACCATTGGTTAAGTTGACTTTGAATGTCCCTATTATGGACTGTCTTCTCTAAATAGACAACATCTCCTATTAAATACACTTTGTCTCTATTTTAGATACACTTAATAGCGTAGACGATCGCCTACGATCGTTGAATTGAATTGAATTGAATTGAATTTGTTGTTGGCAGGGTGACCTTAGGATCGTGAATTAAATAAACCGGAAAGTTCAGGATTAAACCACAGAGGCACAAAGAACACAAAGGTATTCCTTCGGGGCTTCGGTGTCTTGGTAGTGAAATTCCAGGTTATAAAGT
>JBEAPM010000265.1:0-3945 GCA_041164445.1 Cyanobacteriota bacterium | reverse complement strand
GCGTGCCAAAAAGCGATCGTCATTGAACACGGAAAAGTGCTATTTTTTGGCTCAGCTCAGGAAGCGGCGGATCGCTATTTATCTCAGGTCGGGGTTGAATATTCTGCAGAACGTTCGCTGTATAGTCAGTTCGATCGCGTTATGTTATCTCCCCCCTCCGTCTCTCATCCAGACTCAGTTGATTAGGGCCCCTCAATTGACCAGTTAAAACTGCTGCTTCTGATTGATCTGCTGGTAGAGAGGGCTTCAGCCGTGAAAAAGTACAGTCCAAATGTCGATCTGCTGACCCAGCACAGGACATCTCTAGAGCCTGGTTTGGGACAGACCATTCATTGCTAGGATAGGGCATGGTCTTGGGAATCTATTTTGCTGTATCCGCTTATGTCCTCCCCCTCCTTTGCTACATTTTCTCAACTCGCTCAACGGGGTAATTTTATTCCGGTCTATCAAGAATGGGTGGCGGATCTAGATACCCCTGTATCGGCCTGGTATCGGGTCTGTGCAAACCAACCCTATAACTTCTTGTTGGAGTCGGTCGAAGGCGGAGAAAGCTTGGGCCGGTATAGTTTTCTGGGCTGTAATCCGCTTTGGATCCTAGAAACCCGAGGCGATCGAACCTGGCAGCGGTTTCGGGATGGGCGAGAACTCCAATTGACGGGGAATCCCTTTCAGATTTTGACCGAGTGTTTAACCCCCTATCAGCCCGTGCAAATTCCAGAGTTGCCCCCAGGCATTGGGGGGCTATTTGGCTTTTGGGGCTATGAAATCATTCAGTGGATTGAGTCCCGAGTACCGATTCATCCCCGTCAGGCAGAAGATTTACCCGATGGCTGTTGGATGCAGGTGGATAGCTTACTCATTTTTGATCAGGTGCAACGCAAAATCTGGGCGATCGCCTATGCGGATTTACGCCAGGAAAACGATTTGGAAACGGCCTATGCCTTAGCCTGCGATCGGGTACAGGGCTTAGTCGATCAATTACAAAAACCCCTCGTGGAAGGAACCCATCTCCTGGAATGGAAATCCGGGTCTAGTGCTTCCGAAACGCCATTCGAGAGCAATACGACTCCCACTGCTTTTTGCCAGAACGTTGACACCGCCAAAGAATACATTCGCGCTGGGGATATTTTTCAGGTAGTACTGTCTCAGCGCTTGCAAACCCAGTACCAAGGGGATCCCTTTGCCCTCTATCGATCGCTACGGTTGGTCAACCCTTCCCCTTATATGGCTTATTTCCAATTTGGGGATTGGCAACTGATTGGCTCCAGTCCAGAAATCATGGTCAAAGCAGAGCGGCCAGAAGTGGGGCAACCTCAGCTTGCCACCGTCCGTCCCATTGCGGGTACCCGGAAACGGGGTAAAACGATCGCAGAAGACCAGGCTTTGGAGCAGGACTTGCTAGCGGATCCCAAAGAGTGTGCTGAACACGTCATGCTGGTGGATTTGGGGCGTAACGACTTAGGCCGAGTCTGTCAGATTGGCTCAGTACAGGTCAACGATTTAATGATTGTTGAGCGCTATTCCCATGTGATGCACATTGTCAGCAACGTCATCGGCACCCTCGCCACGGATAAAACCGCCTGGGACTTACTCAAAGCCTGTTTCCCGGCTGGAACCGTCAGTGGTGCGCCCAAAATCCGAGCCATGGAAATTATTCACGAACTGGAAGGGTGTCGTCGAGGTCCCTATTCAGGAACCTATGGCTATTATGATTTTGAAGGACAACTCAATACCGCCATTACCATTCGCACCATGTGGGTTCAACCGAAGGAAAATGGATCTTGCGATGAGCATTGGGTTTATGTCCAAGCTGGGGCCGGTATTGTGGTAGATTCCCAACCGGAAACGGAGTATGAAGAGACCTTAAATAAAGCCCGGGGCATGTTAGAAGCTATTCGTTGTTTAAGTTAGCAACAGGTTACAATGCAATAAAGCTCCCCTAGGCACCTTGCTGAATTGAAATAGATTGTGTTGGGCGACAAAGCCGCTCAACACAATTACGACTACGGATGAGAAAGAGAAAATCAGTTTTTAATTTTCAGAGGTCTTCTCCTGGTGAATTAACATTCTGAGAAGTCAGGTAAATTAATATGTAGGGCTATTCAATGCTATTCAAAATTTATCCCTAATGCCATTGCTAAACCTATGAAAATTGTAGTGGATGCCACATCAATTCGATCGCGTCCAAGTGGTATCGGGATTTATAGCCAAAACCTTTTAGAAGGGATGATTCAAGTCCTTGGAGAGGGAAATTATACCTGCTTTGAAATTAAGGTGTTATATAAGAGTAACCGGGGCTTAAGCAATCTCAGAAAACATCTTTCTGTAACCCCAGTAAATCACTTCAATTTTACCTACTATCCTTTTCCTTCAGAGACTTCGTTACAAGTCTTTCGTCGCAGTAGATTAGCAACTGATTTATTAGAACTGTTTTTAGGTAAACCTGATATTTTTCATGGTTTAGATTATTTGAACTATCCTTTAAGAACAAGTCGTAATATTTTAACAATTCACGACTTAAGCTTCATTCGTTATCCCCAATATGCTCCGGAACGAGTTCTCAAAACTTATCAGAAACGTCTAAGTATCTGTTCTCAATGGACTGATTTAATTATCACGATGTCTGAGAATAGTAAAAAAGATATTATTGAGTTCTTAAATATTGATAGCCAAAAAATTCGCGTCATTCCCTTAGCCAGTCGATATGGCCACTCCACCTCCCAGTATCAGCTATCCTCACACCATCAAGATTTAAGTCAGACCGCTGCTCCGTTCCCTTTTCCCTATCTCCTGTTTATTAGTACCCTAGAGCCCCGTAAAAATATTCAATCCTTAATTCAAGCGTTTGAAATCCTTAAACAGCAGCATCATATTCCTCATCACCTCATCTTAATTGGTAAAAAAGGGTGGAAATATGAAGCCATTTTTGCCGCGATCGAATCCAGTCCAGTAAAGCATCATATTCACCACCTAGATTACCTAGACGATCGCCAACTACCCCAATTTTATCAATGGGCCACTGCCTTTTTATACCCATCTCACTATGAAGGATTTGGCTTACCCGTTTTAGAAGCAATGGCCTTTGGAGTTCCAGTGATTACCTCTAATCAGGCCGCTTTACCGGAAGTCACTGGAGATGCAGCCCTGTTAGTCCATCCTGAAGATATTGAGGGGCTGGTTACTGCAACACGATCGCTCCTAGAGAACCCCGAACTGCGAACAACGCTCAGCCAAGCAGGTAAAGCCCGATCGCTTTTATTTTCTTGGAAAACAACAGCATTAAAAACCCTAGAAGCTTATCAAAGTCTCTAGGGCGTTTGAGCAAATACCGGTAGGTAAAAACCAGCACACACAACGCTTGATTTTGGGATATACCGCCTAACCCACCCCACATAACTTTGCTCTGTGCTGTAGCTATAAGGCTTAGCCCGCAAGATGTCCCGCAGTTGATCCAGAAATTTTCGCTTGGTGCAGAATTATTCATAACCCGCTCCTGAGCCGCCTCACAAAATGGGTATAAGAGTTACTACACCAGTTAAAAGGTCGTTTACGGAAACCTTGCCAGCGTGTTAGGCGGTCGCAATACTTTGTTACAAATTCCCAAACCGTTGACTATCAAGGAAAAGTCCAGTGTGTTAAGCTGCCAAACCCTCAATTTTGCCTATGCCGCCTTTGCTTCCTCGCTAACCTGGGGTAAGTTAGCCTAGAGTCGTTGAGTCGTCATGACTTCGGCGTACTTTTTGTCCAGCGTGTTATACAGCGACCCGCCGCATAGCACCTAATTATGCCAAAATGCGAAGTCCGTGAAAGTTACTTGTCTTAACCGGGTATCAACTTAAGCCGAAAAAGCTAGACTAAGAGGGGATCGTAGCTCCTGTCGCTTTTTTGACTTTCGAGGTAAGGGAAGCTCCTGAACCTGCCCTACCAACCACTCAAACAAGGGCG
>JBEAPM010000264.1:0-3806 GCA_041164445.1 Cyanobacteriota bacterium | reverse complement strand
GGATTCGAACCTGCGACCAATCGATTAACAGTCGACCGCTCTACCGCTGAGCTACTGAGGATCAGGCATTTATAAATATACAGAAGGGCTTAAATTTTGGCAACCTTAGCGTGGAAAATTGCAGCACAAAAATTGAGCCCCACTTTAAGGTGAGAGCGTGCAGCGCAGACTCTCGCTCACTTATCCGCCGCTTTAAGTAGAAAGCGCAAAGATGGTCGAAAGCACTTGATTGGAAAATAAAAAGCCTTCGGGATCTGTTAACTGCACCCGAGGATAAGAACGATCGCCCTCTTGATCCTTGTTCTCTTGACCCTTGCTCTCCGGTTCAGGAAACGTGACCCGCACCCAGCCCCGATTTTCATAGGGAATCAGGGCCTTTAAGAGCCGATCGACTTGCTGGGGATAGAGGGCGGCTAAAGGCTGGAGATCCACGCCCTCCTGCAATCGTAACCCCAACATTAAGGTATCCAAGAAACGATCGTTGGCGGTATCCACTGCATGGTTGAGCCAAAAGTCTGCTCCTTGCTGACAGTAACGCTGTACCCAGGCTTCATAGTCCGCCAAAATACGAGGCCGATCGACCCGACGGTGGTCTACGTAGCTGGTCGCGCCCATGCCAAAGCCGTAATAGGCTTGGTTTGTCCAGTAGATGCGGTTATGACGACACTGATAAGTAGGCTGGGCATAATTGGAAATTTCGTAATGCTGATACCCCGCTTGGGCTAAGCGATCGTGGCTGGTGCGGTATAGGTCTGCACTGAGATCTTCCGGCGGGAAGGGAAACTCTCCACTGGGATACCGTTTACCAAAAACAGTTTGGGGTTCCAGTACCAGGTCATAAAGGGAGAGGTGAGCCGGTTGAGCGGCGATCGCCTCCTGTAAACTCCAGTCCCAATCCGCTTGGGATTGCTGGGGCAGTCCTGAAATGAGATCTAAGCTCCAGTTTTTAATTTGAGCTTGGTGGATGAGATCAATGGCGGTGTACACCTCTGCCAGGGTATGACTGCGCCCCGCTCCTGCTAATAATGACGGTTGAAATGCCTGCACCCCTAAGCTAAAGCGATTGACCCCTAGATCACGATACCCTGCCAATTGGGCCCGATCGAAGGTGCCGGGATCAATTTCAATGGAGATTTCGGCAGTGGGGATTAGGCTAAAGTGTCGCCGGATGGCATTTAAGAGGCTCTCCAGTTGGGACACGGTGAGCAAGGAAGGAGTACCGCCCCCGAAAAAGAGAGTTTCGATCGCTTTGTCGCTGGGGGGAGTTGCCCGAATTTCTGCCGTCAGTACCTCCAGATAGCGATCGACTAAGGGAAAATTGCCCCCATGGCGACGATCGCCAATGACCTTAATGGGAAAGTCACAGTAAAAACAACGGCGATGGCAAAAGGGGATATGGAGATAAATTGCAGTGGGGGACACTTATCCTCAACATCCTTCAGATCAATGCTTGGGAAAAGCATACCCCAGCCCCGCGCCGATCGCCTCCGCCAGGGTACTCATCACCCGATAAATTGTTACGGTAGCCAGGACAACACTGGCGGGTAAAAAGCCCTCCAGCAACAGAATAGCAGTCGCTTCAAACACCCCTAATCCGCCCGGTGCGCCAGGAATGACTAACCCTAATACCCAGGCGACACTAAAACCGCTGATCAGGCTGCCCCAGCGATCCCACGCTAAAGGATGAAGGGCCAGAACGATCGTTAAAAAACCAATGCTCCGCAGGAGGACAAAGAGCAATTCCCCGCCGAGGGGTTGCCAGGGATAGTGCAACGGGGGCGCAGAGAGAGAGTCAAAGGGATTGCCGGGAGGATTGCCGTCAGTGGCAGATCTGACCGCTAGATTCTCTTGGAGTTGTTGACGTTTCGATCGTTCTAAACGCTGGAGTATTGGACTGAGGCAGTAAGGATGCAGCAAACTCAGGACTATCACAATCCCGCTTCCCCTCAGAAACCAGGGCAGTGAACTGCCTAGGGCCAAAATGCTGGCCGCCGCCATCATCAAAAACGCCTCTAGCACCACGCTTAGAACACTGATTCCCAAGGGAATCTCTTGGGCTTGACTGTCCCGTACTCGACTGACAAAATGCCAGATGTTTCCCGGTAAGTACTTGGCAATATTGGTGCGTAGATAGACTCCCATGCTCCAGAAGTGGGGCTGGGGATAATTCAGATAGGCCAGAATCCAGCCCCAGGCAACGCCCGCCCAAAGGTGGGCCGCGATCGTAATCCCGAGGGCAAGGCCAAAGTGAGCATAGCTGGAGGCGGTTAAGGGTAGGGTCAGCATTTCTGCCCCGTAGCGCCGGAGTTGATCCCCCAAGAAAGCGATCGTTGCCCCTAGGATGAGCCATTTTAACCAGGGTTTGAGGGGTTGAAAAAAACGGAGGAACGATCGCTGCATAGCCTTGCAAACGGACAAAATAGAATGGAGTCGTTTAAACTTAGCCTTTTTTACCCCCAACCCTTCAGCTTGGCTATTTCTGACTACAGACAAGATCAAGCCTCGCCGCTAACGATCGTGGCGAGGGGAAAAAAGCCGATTCGATTAAAGTCGGTCTTCGGGCTTTCCACTGAAAGCGAAAAAATTTAATGTAAGAGTGCGGCGCTCCGCGCCGCACTCTTCCACCTTAAGTTGGTAGCCCGGCATCTCATAGCAAAAACGGCCGTTCGGCCGTAGGATTACACTAGAATCAACACTTCACTAGACTGAGGTCAGACTAGTGTAATTCCCGACAGTAAGGAGAAGGTTCATGTTAGTTGAAGGTCAAAAGTATCGCTTAATCACGCGCAGCGATTTCGATGGATTAGTCTGTGCAACCCTACTTAAGGATCTGGGCATCCTAGAGGATATTCTCTTTGTCCATCCCAAGGATATGCAGGATGGCAAAATTGAAGTTAGCGATCGAGATATTACGACTAACCTTCCCTATGTACAGGGCGTTGCCTTGGCGTTTGACCATCACTATAGTGAAACCCTACGGAATCATCCTAAGCGGGACAACCACATTATTGACCCTGATGCACCTTCTGCAGCACGGGTGGTTTACAACTATTTTGGTGGATCAGAGAAGTTTCCCGATATTTCTCTAGAAATGATGGAAGCGGTAGATAAATCTGATTCTGCTCAATTTGTGGAAGATGAAATCTTAAATCCCAAAGGATGGGTACTCTTAAACTTCCTGATGGATGCCCGTACCGGACTCGGTCGGTTTAGAAACTTCACGGTTTCTAATTATAACTTGATGATGGAACTCATTGATTACTGCAAAACCCACACGATCGAGGATATTTTAGCCCTACCCAATGTCAAAGAGCGAGTAGATTTATACTTTGATCAAGAAGCGTTATTTAAAAAACAAGTCGAGAAATGTGCAACCGTACATCAAAATCTCGTGGTATTGGACTTACGATCGGAAGAGATCATTCATGCAGGCAATCGTTTTATGATTTATGCCCTGTACCCCAATTGTAATATTTCGATTCATGAATTGTGGGGATTGAAACAACAAAATACCGTTTTTGCTGTGGGTAAATCTATTCTCAATCGCAGCTCTAAAACTAACATTGGTGAACTGATGCTCAAATATGATGGGGGGGGCCACGCCAATGCAGGAACCTGCCAAGTGGCCAACGATCGTGCCGATACTGTCTTACAAGAATTAATCGAAACCATTACCCAAGATGGTTGATCCGCTTGTTGTAGGGGCTTTCGCTCACCTGAAGTGGGTAGCCGCATTATTTAGGAATGGCTTTCCACTGAAAGCGGAAAAATTTAATGGAAGAGTGCGGCGCTCCGCGTCGCACTCT
>JBEAPM010000263.1:0-7197 GCA_041164445.1 Cyanobacteriota bacterium | reverse complement strand
GTTTCAGGAGAAGAGATTGTTTATCAAGGGTTGCATTTAAGTGCGGTGCAGTTAAAGACCCAGGACATTCAGTTTAATTTAGGGCAAATTGTCAGAGGAAAATCCTTTCGCCTACTCCATCCCCTACAGGCAGCAGGCACTTTATTTTTACGAGAAACCGACCTCAATGCCTCGATCGCTTCTCCCTTATTAGGAACCGTTCTCGAAGAATTATTAGATCAATGGGCAGCCCCCCTGAAAACCCTGCCCCACTGGGCTGAAATGGGTACCGATCACCATTGGCGAGAGATTGAAATTGCTTTTAAGGCAGATACCTTGAAGTTAAAGGCAAACTTTCACGCGGCCCACACGAACACCATTCCCCTGCTCTTAACCGCAACGGTTCAGGTCTCTACCCCCCAAACGATCGTCCTGAATAATCTAATCTGGGACTGCCCTGATCCGCAGTTTCAGCACGCCCTAGCCACCACCACAGAACTGACGATCGCCCTGGGTTCTGAAGCAGCGATTGACACCCTCACGCTAGAACCGGGCCAAGTCACCTGCCAGATGCATATTGTCATTTCTCCCTGAAATGAGGACATCTTGATGAAGTGTGGCAAGCAATCCCCATTCCTACGGGGTAACAGGGTCTATAAAAACTGTTGGCGAAAGGTGTTGACAGCTTCCAGGGTTGAAGCCATCTGGGTACACTGCACCAACAAGTTCAGGTCTAGTTCGGGGAGAAGCTGACTCTGGGTCACTAAACCGTAACGGTTATTCTCGAAAACGTACACTTCCAGGGTATTGTTTTCCCAAAACCAGACTTCTGGAATCCCCAGACGAAGATATTTTTCTAACTTGGCAATATTGCCGCTACTTAAAATGACCTCGATCGCTAAGTCCGGATGATCTTTATGACTCTTGCTAAACAGATAATAAGATTCATCCGGCTCAAAGGAAACGGATTTGCTGGCACTGCTACGGGTTGCATTACCGACAGGAAAAAACTCAATGCCCATCATCATCAGGTAGGTTTCCAGCAGTAATCTGAGTAAAGACTTGATGCTTTCATGGGCTTCACTGACGGTCTTGAGTTCGATCGCTCCATCCAGATAGGTGATCCGTACTCCTGAACTCATCAATAAGTTGTCTAACGTTTCAAATTCCTGCCAGGTATAGGTTCCTGGCATCTTGAGCCGTTGTTCTTCTTCACTATCTGTTTTGACGGTGAGCGTTAACGACATAGACCCTACTCCCTGGATGGCGATCGTGGGCTACAGCATGAAAGCCGAGAGAGTGCGACGCTCTCTCCCTGATTTTTCTGCTTTAAGCGGAAAGCCGAAAAATGCTTTAATTGATTCTAATATTGAAAGCGATCGTCTCTGGCTTTTCAATAGTCTCCTTCTCTTCTTCATTTTTTACTATGACAACGGCATGGCAACAGATTACAGGCGGCATTACGGCTCCCAAGGGCTATCGGGCCGCAGGCATTGCAGCGGGGCTCAAACCCTCGGGACTACCCGATTTAGCCTTGATTGTTTCTGATGTAGAGACGATCGCGGCGGGGGTCTTTACCACCAGCCAAGTACGGGCGGCCTGTGTAGACTATTGCCGTCAGCGCCTGCAGGAAAAACTTTCGGCACGGGTAATTTTGTGTAACGCCGGTCAAGCCAATGCCGCCACTGGCGATGAGGGCTGGGCTGATGCCATCGACAGTGCCCAATCCGTGGCAGCCGCCCTCAACCTCTCAGCGGACGAAGTTCTCATTGCTTCCACCGGGGTGATTGGGCAACGCATTAAAATGGATGCCCTCAAAGCGGGGATTGCCCCCCTCGTCGCTGCCCTGTCGGAAACGGGATCCGATGCCGCCGCAAAAGCCATTGTGACGACCGATCTGATCACAAAATCCGTCGCATTAGAAACCACCCTCCACGATCGTCCCGTGCGCATTGGGGGCATTTGCAAAGGCTCCGGCATGATTCACCCCAACATGGCCACCATGTTAGCCTTCGTGACCTGCGATGCAGCGGTTTCACCCCACCTCTGGCAGGAGATGGTCAGCCGTGCAGCGGATCGGAGTTTTAACCAAATCACGGTGGATGGTGATACCAGCACCAACGATTGCTTAATCGCCTTGGCCAATGGGCAATCCCGTACCCCCGCAATCACCGAAATGGGGCCGGATGCTGAACGCCTAGAAGCCATGCTCACCCAAGTTTGTATTGATCTCGCCAAGGCGATCGCCCGGGATGGGGAAGGAGCCACCTGCTTAATGGAAGTTCAGGTCTCTGGCGCAAATACCGAAGAACAAGCCCGTCAAGTGGCCAGAACGATCGCAGGCTCCTCCTTAGTCAAATCAGCGGTCTTTGGACGGGATCCCAACTGGGGGCGCATTGCCGCCGCCGCCGGTCGAGCCGGGGTTTCCTTCGACCAAAACGATCTCCGCATTCACCTCGGAGACTTTCACTTAATGGAAAAGGGACAACCCCTCCCCTTCGATCGTCCTGCCGCGAGTGCCTATTTGAAAGCCAAAGCAGCGGGGGCATACCTACAAGAGGATACCGTTTTGATGCGGGTTTCTTTGGGGGATGGGCCAGGACAAGGAACGGCCTGGGGCTGCGACCTGAGTTATGACTATGTGAAAATCAACGCCGAATACACCACCTAGTCCAATCTACAGTCCACGGTTTGAGCCCTTTTCGAGATCCTTTTTAGATTTCTGAGTCAATTACAGGATTGTAGCCAAGCCGTGCTGGCAAGATCGGTAAGATCAACTTGATCCTGGGCTAAGAGGGTTTGCCACAGAGTTTCGATCGTGCCAGCTTTGTCAGGTTGTGTACAGCGCAGGCTGCCCAACGTACCCACCGCGTCAAACCATAGTCCTGACCTGGCCAGGGCCCGATAGCGATCGATTCCCCCCAGGGCATCCAACTCTGCCGCTAAATCTCCGGGGACGGGAACCCGTTTGACCCAACCACTGACCGTAATATCCTGGCCCCGATCGCTAGGATCACAGATCAGACTGATATACAAATGGTAGGTTTCCCCGGCTGCTAAGGGAGGAAAGCTAATGGCTTCTGGGATCTTTAGTTGTCCAATCCCCGCTTCTCCGGTGGTGGCAAATTGGCTCAGGAATAACAAATCCTGATCCTCAAAGTCAGCATCCGTAGAATAGAGACTCACCTCCACCAACGGAGCTTGATGCTCAGGAATAAACCAGAAAATCTCTGGATATTCCGCGATCGTGAGACCAAGATTACTGACGGGTAAGAGAGCGGTTAAGCTTTGATCTCTCGACTGAATACATTGAGTGAGGGGAGTGCGACTACCGCCCCCCTGCCGTCGGCCCGGTAAGCCCCGATCAGGGGGCTTAAAATCATCCTCCGCTAAGGCCCTAAACCCCGAACTAGACAAGAGTAAACTTGTCAGGACGATCGTAGTTAAACAACGTTGCCCGAGACGACGTAAATGCTGTCCTGAAGAACCGGAAAAGATAGATCCACGAGCGGCATTCTGTCTCCCATGGTTTTGGAACCGCCCGGAGCAATAGTGTAGCCAAGACTTAAGCATGATGGGCTCCTGATGCAAATGCGTAAAGGACTGAGAAGTGGCACACCCTGAAAACCTGTGGAAAAATAACAGTTAGCTATAAAAAAACGATCCCGCTATGAATCTTCAATCTCTTCCCCGGTTCGACTCTAGTTTAACAGCAACCCCCTCTTGGTCTGACGCTAGATCTGAGAGTGCCACAGCAGTCTGCATTGCCGATGTGGTCATTGTGGGAGGCGGGATTGTGGGCGCAACCTTAGCCTGCTGTTTGGCGGATCGGAACCTCCGGGTGGTGGTCGTGGATGCCGTTCCTCAGAGCGTGGGTCTTAAAAATCAGCGGGCCTATGCTTTAACCTTGCTGACGATCGACATCTTTCGGGAACTAGGAATCTGGTCTCAGATTGCCCCCAAAGTAACCGGATTTACTCAGATTTGTTTATCCGATGCGGAATATCACACCGTCGTTAAGTTTACACCCGAGGATATTGGCCGATCGGAACTGGGTTATGTGGCAGAACATCGCGTCATTTTAGAGGGGTTATACGATCGCTTAGCGAAGGCCACTAATATTACCTGGATTGCCCCGGCAATCGTTAACAACCTGGAAATCATGGCAAGCTCCGGTTGGCAAGCCCTTAGCCTGACTCTGGCTAATGATCAACCTCTGCGGCTAGAAGCGCCCTTAGTGGTGGGAGCAGACGGTGCCAACTCCCGCCTCCGCCAAACCGCCAAAATTGCGACCTGGGGCTGGAAGTATTGGCAGTCCTGTATTGGCTTTACTGTTCAGTGCGATCGTCCCCATCAGCAGATTGCCTATGAGAAATTTTGGAAGAGCGGCCCCTTTGCCATGCTGCCATTAACGGATCACCGCTGCCAAATTGTGTGGACTGCCCCCCACGCAGAAGCCGCCGCCCTTGCAGAACTGGGAGAAGCAGAATTTTTAGCCCTCTTGGCCCAGCGCTATGGGGTGCAGCCCCAGGAACTCCACTTAGAAACCCCTCGCCAAATCTTTCCGGTGCGCTTAATGCAAGGACAAACCTATATTGCTGAGCGCCTAGCCCTGATCGGAGACGCAGCCCACTGTTGTCATCCAGTGGGGGGACAGGGGATGAACCTTGGCATTCGGGATGCGGCCGCCCTGGCGGAAAAAATTCTGACGGCACAGCACCGGGGAGAAGACTGGGGATCTCGTGGGGTTCTTCAACAGTACGATCGCTGGCGACGTTGGGAAAACTGGGTCATTTTAGTCTTCACCGATCTCCTCGATCGCACCTTTTCCACTCACTTCTGGCCCGTTGTTTTTCTGCGTCATCTCGGACTATGGGGACTGCAACGCCTCTCTCTCTTGCGCTGGATGACGCTCCATGTGATGACAGGACAATTTGGTCGGAAACCGTTGCTGGGTCAGACTAAACGCCGCCCGAGGTAGAGGCTCTTTAGACCGTCAGGGGGCGATCGTACTAACTTAGAAACTTGAGTGGGGTTGTTTTAAGAACTCAATTTCTTCGGCGGTAGACTCACGCCCCTCACGCCCTAAGATAGGATTTCGACTTCGCTATCGACCTGCGGAATAGAGATTTCGGGACTGGATACTAAAGTATAATCGACTCAGATTTGTTCAAAATCCACCTCATGTCTGTTCTAGCCACTTCATCTCCTTGCACACCACATCTCCCCCTAGGAAACGATCTAGGGGAGCAGGAAATCCCTGAACACCATGAGATCTTAGAGTGCTGGAACTGGTTGAGTTTTCACCGCAACTGGGGACAATTAGCGGATGAGAGTCTCCAAGCCATTGCGGCCTCGCTCCATCTGCTCACGGTTGAACCGGGTACAGAAATCTATCAACGGGATCAAAATGCGATCGGCCTCTATCTGCTCAAATGGGGAACCGTTGAACTCTACCGCCCTTCCCCTGTGGGTAAAACCCATATCTGCTATCGCGGTGCGGGGGATCTCTTTGGCTATGTTCCTTTAGTGGAAGCGGCCCACCCCACCTATCGAGCGGGGGCGATCACTGTGACCAAGAGCGCAATTTGGTTTCTCAAGCAGGCGGATTTTCACCATCTCCTCCGGATCCATGCCGATCTTCAATCTTTGATCAATGGGCAACTCATCGAGGATCTAGAACACTTTACCTGGCGAATTTCCTGGGAACAGGAGCGCATTCAGGGGCTACAACGCTACATTCACCCCATTGCTCTCCATCCGACCTTGAGGGGCCAGAGCAAAGTCGCCCAGAAGCTTGCCCAACAAGCAGAAGCTGCTACCCAAGATCTCAATGCGGTGGTGCTGCAGGGGGCCGTAGGGACGGGCAAGACTTTTTTAGCGGGATATATCCATTTCCGATCGGGCTTGGTTCATTCTCCCTTTGCGGAACTAGATTGTGCCCAACTGCCTCGGGATGCAGCGGGGGTGGTGGACTCGGAGGCTCTTTTTGGCAACGATGCGGGCCAACCGGGGCTGATTGAACTGCTGGAGCGGGGCACCCTGCTGATTGATAATGTTCATCTCCTACCGGGGAACGATCGCGATCGGTTAATCACCTATCTCAAAACCGGACGGTTGACCCGTAATCGCACCGCTGGACAAGGCACTACGACGGAAACTCCCGGGGTATCCTGGGCGCGGCTGATTTTGGCCAGTCCTCAAAAACAAGTCTTTGCCGGAGTGCAAACCCATTTGATCAAGCTCTCTACCCTCTTGCAGCGCAAGGATGATATTCCAGAGTTTTCTCAATACTTTTTAGAACAATTCTGTCAAGAACAAAACCGTCCCCTCCTCCACCTCAATCAGGGAGATCTGCGGCGCTTAATTAGCTACGCCTATCCGGGCAATTTGGGGGAGTTGGCAGAGATTCTTCACCGTGCCGTCCTCATGACTCCCCTGGATCAGACCATCATTCCCGAACAGGTGCTCTGGTCTGTAGAATCAGCAAAGAATGCTTTTCGGGTCGATTTACTGAACCAATTCCCCTGGCTGCGGCAGTTTCTCCTCAGCCCTTGGTGGCCGCAGCGGCTCTGGATTGGCATGATGCTCGTCTTCATCCCCGTCACGATCGTGGGGTTTGTGGGGCCCCAGACCCGAGAGGCAAATTTACTCCTGAATTTTTTCTGGGCCTGGTGGTGGCCGGGGTATCTCTTTTTCTTTGCTTTTGTCAGTCGGGTTTGGTGTGCTGTCTGTCCCTTTATGATTACCGGCGAGTGGCTCCGCACCCTCTCCCTCTGGATTTGGCCCCGCCAACTGCGACCTTGGCCCACCCAATGGCTGAATCGTTGGGGAGCGTGGTTCTTGTTTCTTGGCTTTGTTTTGATTTATCTCTGGGAGCATCTCTGGGATCTCCCCCATCGGGCTTATCTGTCTGCCTGGCTCTTGCTGATCATTACCGCTGGGGCAGTGCTGGGCAGTCTCATTTATGAACGTCGCCTCTGGTGTCGCTATCTCTGTCCCATTGGAGGGATGAATGGTATGTTTGCCAAGCTGTCGATGGTGGAGGTACGATCGGCTCAGCAAGTGTGTGGCAGTCAATGTCAGACGTTTGGCTGTTATCAGAGAAGTGGGTCTAAAACCCCGTCCTTTCAGGACGGCTTTATGTTGGATGTATTAATATAAAAACATGATTGTACTAGAGTTCAAAGCATACGGGAAAGATCAGCAGTTCAGTGC
>JBEAPM010000262.1:0-10544 GCA_041164445.1 Cyanobacteriota bacterium | reverse complement strand
GGAGTAGCAAGTTGCGTAGGAGTAGTGGGAGCAGCATTTTGTCTACCCAGCCACCTCACCAGGGGATTCGGTTGGAAGAGCCTTCGAGCATCTACCGTCGTTGCGGTCTGGTTGGGTGCAGGTACAATGACCTCATTACTCTCTGTTTGGATAAGATTTAAGGCTTTTAACCATTGCTCCACAGATTGGGGACGATCCTCTGGCAAAAATGCCATTCCCCACAAAATCCCCTCATTAACCCGATCGCTGATGGAGGGATTCAGCTTTTGAGGGGGTTCTAACGAATCTTTTTTGAAAAACTGCAAAGCTCCTGATCGGTCAGTGGCAGATTCTGGCACTCTGCCAGTGAGTAAAAAATATAATGTCGCAGCTAATCCATAAACATCCGTATAAGCGCCTCGTTTAGCCTCTTCATAGTATTGCTCTAAGGGGGTGAACCCCGGTGAAGCCGCTACAGTATGTTGCTTTGTAAGATTGGGCACAAACTTCCGAGCTAGCCCAAAATCTATTAAAACAGCCTCATTCTTGGTACCACGTATAATAATATTGTTAGGTTTCACGTCTCGGTGCAAAATCGGCTCTGGTTGGTAACGGTGTAAATGGGTGAGGGCAGAACCCACCTGTTGGATATAGATCAGGGCTTCTGCTTCCGTGAGAGGATAAACTCGTATTTGCTCCCTGTCATCTTTGCGATATACCCGTTGCCATAGATCCGTCCCCTCGATATACTCCATCACCATGCACAGGATTGGCTCGTCCCAGTCTTCTACGCCCACTTCAAACAGATTTTCGACCTGAACGATATGGGGATGACGATCGCCCATCAGTTGCCTTAAGGTCTTGGCTTCTTGCTGGAAATCGGCTAAATATTTTTGATAATTAGGATCCCGATATTGCGATCGATTCGGGAGCTTTAGCACTACCGAATGACGATGCACTGCCTTGTAGGTTACGCCAAAACCACTGTAATCCTCATCGGTCAACTGTTCCTGGATGACATAGGTTTTGTTATGGAGATCGTCTCCTGGCTTGAACATCGTGCCTTGTCCTTACATAAACCCACAACTGTTCGGCGACATGACTGCCCATCAATCATTCTGTAATTTTTACTGTTATCTTATCCCTTTCCGTCAGATCACAATACTGAACATGGGAAGATCGATCTCAAGATTTTCCAAATCAACAGAAGGGGAACAAAACCCGTTCACCCGATCAGGGCGGAGGAGATGTGCCCATGAGATCTGCAACAAGTCGGCCTTATACCGCTGGTGCAGTGCCTGACTACTTAAACCTCCCGCTCTGGCGATCGCTCGTGAGGTCGGGGCAGATTAGCCGTGAGCAATTGCAACAGATTTGGCAAACCACCCAAACCCTACACTGTTCTGTACTGGAAGCCCTAGAAACCGTAACCAAACGGGCGTTGCCTCCACAGAAAAAGCGAGCCTATCGGCAACGGGAACGCTGGGAACTGCAAATTCGCTACGGGGTTCCCTATTTTGATCCGAAGCTACATCCCGTCAGTTTGGCCTGGATTCGGGGCTGTTTACAGGGCATTGTTTCTCTCTCCCTCTGTGATCACTACCATCTCATTCCCCTCCAGATGGATCCTAAGCAGACCAAACTTTTGTGGGTGGGGATGTTAAATCCCGATCACTCCGAAGCGATCGATAATTTGCACTATGTCCTTCACCAGCATGGCCTTGGGATGCGCCGCTGGGTCATTTCCATCGAAGACTATTACAGCCTCTTGCATCACAGCTTAGATCCCTCCGTCATTCCGGCTCGGGGCTGAACTGCCCAGCCCCGAGCCGGTTCAGTCCCTACCGGCGGTTCAGTCCCTACCGGAGTTTCCCCCAGACTTGGAGATTATTGCCCCCGAAAATATTGACCTGTCGGGCTTGCCCCTGCCCCAGGAAGCCGCCCATAGCGAAGTGGATCTGGAAAGGGAGTTGCGCTTGCCGCTGTCCCATCCCGTGGTGTCTTTGGTCAATGTCATTATCTATAAAGCGCTGCAGGAAGGTGTTTCGGATATTCATTTTGAACCCCAAGAAACGGCTCTGCAAATTCGCTTTCGTAAAGATGGCATCCTCCATCTCAGTTGGCCCCCTCTGCCCCGATCGGCGATTCCCGTCATTACGTCCCGCATTAAAATTCTCGCTAACCTCGATATTGCCGATCGGCGTGTACCCCAGGATGGCCATATTCGCCTCAAGTTTCAAACCCAGAAAGTGGTGCTGCGGGTGAGCACACTGCCCACCTACTACGGCGAAAAAGTGGTGCTGCGGATTCTCAAAAGTGGTTCCGGTGATTTAATGCTGGATACCTTTATGACGGATCTGCCCATTTTGGAGCAATTTCGGGACATGATCGGGCGACCCTACGGCTTAATTCTAGTCACGGGCCCCACGGGTTCGGGTAAAAGTACAACCCTGTATGCGGCGATCGCAGAAAAAAATACGCCCCAAATTAATATCAGCACCGTGGAGGATCCCGTGGAATATATCTTGCCTGGCATTTCCCAGGTACAGGTGATTCGGGAAAAGGGTATGGACTTTCCCCAGGTGCTGCGGGCCCTCCTGCGTCAAGATCCCGATGTGATCTTAGTGGGCGAAATTCGGGATCGGGAAACCGCTAAGGTTGCAGTGGAAGCGTCCCTCACGGGGCATTTAGTCCTCAGTACCCTCCACACCAATGACTCCGCCGGGACGATCGTGCGGCTCCAGGAACTGGGGGTGGATCCGTTCCGGGTCTCTAGTTGCCTGATTGGTGTCTTAGCTCAGCGGCTAGTTCGGCGGGTTTGTCCGCAGTGTCGCATTCCCTATCACCCCACTGCGGAGGACTGGCGACCCGTGCGCTGGGTACAGCCCGACATCCCTCAACACGCGCTTTACCGGGCCAAGGTAGTTTCCGCTTTAGGTCAGGATCTCGACGGGGCCTGCCCCCACTGTAAAGGGATGGGCTACAAGGGCCGGGTGGGGGTCTATGAGTTGCTTAGGGCCGATCGGGGAATTAAGGATTTAATTATAGGGGGAGCTTCCGCCGATGACTTAAGGGATGCAGCGCGATCGGCGGGGATGAAAACCCTAACGGATTACGGTCTGCAGTTAGTTATCGGGGGACAAACCACCCTGGAGGAGGTAGAGCGGGTGCTGATTAGCAGTGTGATGGATGAGGGGAACTTTGCTCCCGCCGTCCCACGATCGTCCACCACCGCCGCTACTCCAGACTATGACTATGAGCATCCGGCTGGCGAACCGCAACAGTTTACGGAAACCTTACTGGCCCTCGTTCAATATTTAATGAATCACCCCAACCTAGCGATCGAAAACCGTCTCCGCTGGTCGGATCAACTCTTGCAAATTGTGCAATTTTTGAAACTGGGGTAGGGCTTCAGCAGCAAAGGAAGCAGAGATTCAGAGGCGATCGGCCTGCTCAACGGGTTAACCCCAGAGCTTGTTGGGCGAGGGCAATTAAGGGCGCAAATTTAGCCTCGGTAATATCCACCCTTCGGGCAGAGGTTCGATCTTGCCCCAATAGACCTTGGTTGGATCCTTCCGGAACGGCTAACACCTGCTGGCGATCGTTGCGGATGCGCAGTTCCCAGGCCGTACCGCTCCAGGTGTAACTACAGTCATACCAGCGATCGTTGTGGCTAAAGTGAGCTTTGCGGGGAGACTTCGTAGGAGGAGAGGTAGCGGCATCACTGCTGGGGCGCACCCCCACCACATCTAGCTGTAAACTTGTTTCTCCTTTCCAGGTATTTTGCTTGAGGTGAAAGGCCACATCGACGCGGGGGGGCAAAGGCAGATAGCGGGCTGCATTCCAAAAGAGGGCTTTGAAACTTTGGTTTTCCCCTACGGGGCAGAGGGAGAGGCGCACATGTTGGCGATCTGCACCGATCGGGGTTTGCTCCAGCACCCGCAAGTTGCGGCTCCAAAAAACCGGCTCTGGATTTTCGATGCCCCAGGGATGGAGGCTATCAATCTGGTGGTACAAGTCCCAGGTAATGTCCGTAAGGGCCGCTTCTCCATCCAGTTTCACCAACGGCTTCAGGTGTTGAGGAGAAAGGGATTGATTGGCAAATTCAATGAGTCGCTGGCGAAAGGCTTCCAGGTTGTCTAGGGCCACCGAAAAGCCCCCCGCCGCCCGATGTCCCCCATGACGATCGAGTAGGTCTTTACAGTATTCCAGCGCCTCAAAAACGTTAAACTCCGGAATGCTTCGGGCCGACCCCCGCACCTGGGTCTCATTTTCTAGGGTGGCAATAAACACCGGCACTCCATAGCGCTCCACTAAGCGAGAGGCCACAATGCCAATCACGCCATGATGCCAATCTCTCCGCATCACTAGCAACACTTTTTCTTCCCCTAAACGGTGAGCCTGTTCCTCACAAATGACGATCGCTTCCGCTTCAATTTCCTGACATAACTGGCGGCGGTAGCAGTTCGCATCTTCGCACTCCTGAGCCAGGTCATAGGCCGCGTCCCAATCCTCGGTGGTGAATAACTGAATCACAACATCGGGATTCCCAATGCGGCCAATGGCGTTAATGCGGGGCCCCAGTTGAAAGCCAATATCATCCGGTTTGAAGCTTTTTTGGCCCTTGGAGGGTGTTTTTTCCGCTACCCGCAGAGTTCCCGAGGCTCCCGGTTCCTCCGGTTCAAGTCCCGCTACCCGAATTAAAGCCCGAATACCCGGCACTTTGGAATGGGGCAGCCGCGCTAAACCCCGTTTCACCCAGCGGCGGTTTACCCCCACCAGAGGAGCCAGATCAGCGATCGTCCCCAGGGTGAACAGTTCGAGGGCATCATTAATAAAATCCTGAGATTTCTGCACATATTTAGCCAAAGAAACCGCCAGGACATAGGCCACCCCCACCCCCGCTAAACCGCGATAGGGGGAGTTTTCCGGCAGCAGTTTCGGATTGAGGATGGCATTGGCGGGGGGGAGTTCCGGGGGCAGATCATGGTGATCCGTAATGATCACGCTTAAGCCTAAGCTGCGGGCCAGGGCCACCGGCTGATGGGCCGCAATACCATTATCTACGGTCAAAATTAAGCGCACCCCATCCTCAGCAAACTCCTCAACAATCCGATCGTTGAGGCCATAGCCTTCTTTCATGCGGCTGGGAATGGCATAGTCTACCTGGGCTCCCAAGGAGCGCAAGGCCCTTAGGAGTAGTGCCGTACTGGTCATGCCATCAGCATCGTAGTCGCCACAAATGGCAATGGGGTCTTGACGATCGATCGCTTGGGCCAGCAGTTCTAAACTGTGGGGCAAATCCGCAAACTCCCCCAAAGGCGTAGGTAACTCTAGGGTTTCAGGATAGAGAAATTGCTGAGCGGCTTCCGGTGTTGTAATACCCCGGTTAATTAACACCTGAGCCACCAAGGGGGATAACCCTGTCATCTCAACGATCGCCCTAAGGCTATCTTGATGCTCTGTATCTTGATACCCTGCGCCTTGATGCTCTGAGCCTTGAACAGCCCAGCGTTGTCGGGGTAAATTTCCGCTACCGTTCCCTGTCATGGCGTTCTGGAATCACGAGGTCTCGAACCACAATATCTGGAATCACGATTTCTGGAATGACTATTCTGCCTACTATTCCGCCTGGACTGAACCATCCGGCAGAATAGCCCCGCGCAGATCGGCTCCTTCGAGGCAAACTCCCGTTAAATCTGCACCTCGGAGGTTGGCACGGCACAAAATAACGCCATTGAGGTTGCTATAACTGAGGTTAGCCCCCGCTAAGTTGGCTTCCGTGAGGTTACTGGCACACAGGGACTGTAGCGATCGTTGTTGAAAAACGGTGCGGCAGAGAGAAGCCCCTTCTAAATCTGCTTGATAGAGCAGGGCTCCGCTTAAATTGGCATAGGCTAAATTAGCCCCTCTCAGACTAGCTTTGCTGAGGCTCGTGGGTTGATCGGAACCGGCTTTTAAGTCCGCTTCAATTAATAAGGCTCCATCCAGGTTGGCACTGCAGAGGTTTGCGCCGGATAGGGTGGCCCGAACCAAAAAGGCGTGGCTTAAGTTCGCTTCGCTAAGGATTGCGCCACTCAGTTCTGCTTCCCGCAGGATAGCATCCCTTAAATCGGCCCGGCTGAGATTGGTGCCCCAGAGGATCGCTTCACTCAAATCCGCTGCTCGAAAAATCCCTTGACTAAAATCCGTTTTGCCCAAACGACTTTGACGGAGATCGGCGTTACTCAGGTCAATTTGGGGCAACGTTAAATTAATCAGATCCATTTCCCGGAGTTGAATTCCCTGGAACTGACGATCGCCAGCGGCATATTGTTGAAGGAGTTTTTCAACCAAATCGTGATGAGTCATAGGCGTTTAACGAGCTAGCACCGCAGCGAATGCAGGAGGTTTCCAAAGGATAACATTAATCGATACAGCCCTAGCTCAAAAACCATTTCTCCAAGGCGATCGCTACCCCATCCGCTTCTACCGAGGGAACCACTTCCTGGGCCACCTGCTGAACCTCCGCAGGTGCGGTGCCCATGGCAATGCCCCAGCCCACATAACTGAGCATTTCCAGATCATTGTAATTATCCCCAATGGCCATGACCTGCTGCGACGGCAAACCGAGATAGGTCTCCGCCAAAAATTGCACGGCAGCCCCCTTATTGACGGCGGGGTGCGCTGCTTCTACAAAGGCTTCTGAGGAGCGGGTGAGATACAATTCTGACGGTGTATAGCGATCGATAAAGCGCTGCCACACTTCCCCTAAGAGATCGGGCTGAGAACTCAGTACCAAGAGTTTCGTGGGCTCCGTGGCTAAAATGGCGCTCCAATCCGTAACATTATTGAGCTTGACCCCCGATCGCTGGGCATACTCGCCACTTTGCTCCCCCCGTTCCTGAACAAATAATTGATCATTGACGTAGAGATGGACACAAAGTCCAGTGGCAAACCGGGGATCCTCTAAACAGTTGAGAATGTCTAGGGCTTGGGGTAAGGCTAAGGGCTGATGGTAGAGGGGAGCCGCATTCCCAGGGGTTTGAATCCAGCCCCCTTGGTAGGCCATCAGGGGCAGGGTCAGTTCTAATTCTTGATGAAAGCGTAACGCCGATCGATACATGCGCCCCGTAGCGATCGCCACCTTAATCCCTTGGGCTAAAACCCCCTGGACGGCTGCCTTAACTCGGGGATTAATTTGATTGGATTCTCCCACCAACGTCCCATCAATGTCTAAAACCAGAAGCTTAATTTCTCTTGGATCAGGATACATAGGGCACCTCGATGAATGGCGGGAAGTATAGCCCCCGGTCGCCTTCCCTATTCTTGCATGGATCCTCGTGATCGAGTTTCCTCGATAAAGGAAATACCATCAAAAACCCCATCTTTTAAGGCATGGGTACTGCGAACACGACGATCGGGTTGGAGCAGTGTAATGGTTTCGATAAAGGTAATGAGGGATCCCTCCTGCGTTTTCGTTGCCCGAAAACAGATGGTATCTTGCCCCGCATCCCAAGCAATGGCACTAAAGTCAGCATAACTCGTGGACTTCATGTGGAGAATACCATCGATAAATTCGCCGCTAAAGTGCAGTTCTAACGGGCTACCATCCGCATATTGATAGCGATTCACCTGACGATAGGTTGTCCCTTCGATCGCAATTTCAAACACGCCATAAAAACTACGCAAAAATTGTCCGTGGGTATCGGTTTTAATATATTCTCCCTGCCAAGTCCCCAGATGCTTTGCAAAGATAGCGGGAACCAAGCTAGAGGGCAGATTAGGGTTCAGGGCATTCATAAAGTCAGGGCAAAGGATCAATCGTTTCCCCAGGTGATCTGGCTACCCACTTAAGGCGGAAGAGTCAGGAAGAGTGCGGTACTCTCTCACTAATTTTTTCCGCTTTAAGCGGCAAGCCTTTTTAAGGGGGTATGTGTATTGTATGACACAATTCTGGCACAGGGTCTGGGGTAGGTTCCTATTACAGCAGTCCTAGACTGCTGAAACCGTTGTTTGGTGTGCGCCCGAAGGGCGCACCAAACAACCATTTAGGATTGCTGTAGACTAGTCTAAAGTCTCTCAAGATTTCCAGCCATTTTGAGGGGATCCCTGATGGTATTACCTAATTATCGTATCGGCATTATTGGGGCGGGCACCTCCGGTACCTATCTAGCCGCTTTACTCTCTCGTCAAGGCTTTCAGGTTGACCTGTTTGAACGATCGCTCCAGCCCCGCACAGAAGGGTGTGGCATTTTAGTGGTGCAACCGGGGATGATTGCGCTGCAACAGGGCATCCCGGAGATTTGCGATCGTATTCTCCAGGCAGGAGATATTGTTACGACCTTTGAATTTCGCAATTTACTGGGGGGGCTGATTAATGCCGAGCCCGTGGTTTACAACGATGATGAATTGCCCGGTATGTTGTTGCATCGTAAAGCAATTCTCGAAGTCCTTTTAGACGCGGTGCCCAGCGATTGTTTGCACTGTAATGCGGATCTTGAGACGGTTACCCAAACTGCTGATGGTGTCACGGCACACTTTAAAGATGGGCGGTGTTGGCAAGGGGATCTGCTGGTGGGGGCGGATGGCATTCTCTCCCAAGTTCGAGAAGCCGTTGTTCCCGGCGTAGAGTTGTTTTACCTTGGGGATGTGGTCTGGCGGGGCGTAACCACCGATCGCTCTTTTTGTTCGCCGGGTCAGTTTATTGTCTATGTGCGGGGACGGGGGATTTATGCCAACTTTTTCCATCTGGGCAACGATCTGACCCACTGGGGATTTTTTGTGGAGCGAGAACAGCATGACGCAGAGCGGGGTAAGCTGCGGCCCCAAGCGATCGATCTGCCCCAAGAGGAATTAGCGAAGTTGCCTGAAGATGCCCGCAACCTCATCGCTTCAACGCCCCAGGATCAAATTACCTGTCGCTATTCCTACGATATTGATCCCTTGCCTCGGATCTATAAAGGACGGGTTCAACTCATTGGTGATGCCGCCCATGCTAAAAGTTCGACCCGTGCCCGGGGGATGACCTCCGGTTGGGAAGATGCCCTACTCTTATCTCGTCACCTCGCCACCGCAGTGGATCTGCCCACGGCATTAGCGACATTTCAGCAGGAACGCTTACCCATTGTGCATGAGTACCAGCGCAGCAGCCGAGAGCAGAGTTTACGGATTGGCCGTCGTCACAAAAGGGCTGCCTAGGGCGCGTTCTCAAGAAAGTTCAGATCGCTGAAGTCCAGACCCCTGACAGTATCCACCGTAGCCGCCCCCGTGTTTGAGCACGTTTGAGAACAGGGGCTGATGACAGCCCCTCGGTGATCTCGGTGATACTTCTAAGCTGACAGCCCTAATTTCCGACGCAACCAGCCTGCGGAACCCATCAACCCGACCAATGCCATGCCGAGAACTCCGGCGGGTTCGGGTACGTCTTCCGTTAAGGTTCCCGCCAGTGCCACACCGTCATTGGCACATTCCACAAATAAGTGGGCTAAAAAGTTTCCAGAGGGTAGGGCAGAGCGATCGACACTAAACCCAAAGGTATAGGTGCCCGTAGCACCAAAATGACCGAAGTTTAATCCCAATCCAGCTAAGGCCGTTGAATCCAAAGCTGTCAGACTCGCAACTTTGGTTCCGGATCGAATCGAATTGAGGGGCTGATTTGAGAAATAAGGGTTTGTACTATTCTGGGCTAAGTCCCCTAAGCTAGCGGTTCCCCCTTTGTTGGCAACAGAGTTCCGGTGTTGACTCAGGGTATTAAACCCATTGTTAAACAGGCTAACTTTCTGAGCCAATACCCCAGAATAAAGTCCTAAAGAAAAACCAGCGCTATTGTCTGACTGATCATCAAAGCGAATACCAAACAAGTTGCCTTGGGCATTGGCTAGGGTTTGACCGGTAAAGTTCAAGAATAAATCACCATAGGCAATGCGGTTTCCTGATGCGGTACTAGAGTAAAAACCTCCCAGGGGCGTATCGCTGTTAATGGCAAAGGTCACTTGATTGCCCGCTTGTTTAACGGCTAATCCGTAAAGTTCGTAGTTACTAGCGGCACCGATCGTTCCGTTGTTATAGCCATCATTAAAGGAATCGATCGCATAGTTCCAGCCTTGATACAAGGTTCCCGCCTGAGCCGATTGTCCGGCCAAACAGACCACACCCGCAGCGATCGTTCCTTGGATTACTTTTTGTAAGTTTGACTGTAAGTTTAATTGTAAATTAGCTTGTTGCATTTCGTCCCCCTTAACTCATTAGAGATGCAGTAGATTGACATTAATGGCTACCAACTTAAGGCGGAAGAGTGCGGCGCTCCGCGTCGAACTCTTCCCTTCAATTTTTTCGCTTTCAGTGGAAAGCCACATTAATAAGGTGTTATTTGTTTGAATTTTAGGTTTTGGAATGAGGGCTAAAGCTCTCAAAAATTAGCTCTTGACAGAGCAGTCTAGATGCCGCTCAAATCAGAACTGCTTCTATCCGTCTCTAGATCCAATTTACCCTACTTCTTTTTTGAACTTTCAGCTTCACGAAAACTTCATGAAACCGCAAGATGGGGATCCCAAATAATTCAGAACCCTCCAGATCGTTACAAT
>JBEAPM010000261.1:0-2639 GCA_041164445.1 Cyanobacteriota bacterium | reverse complement strand
AAGGGGGTGCCGTCTTCACTGCAGGTGGTCTCACATTGTTCATAGACATACTTAATGCGCCCATCAGGCAGGAGCAGACGATGCACCATTTCGTAGGATCGATGACCGCTCAGATGCTCCTGGTAGATTGTGTTCACCTCATCCCGATCGTCGGGATGAACCAAACGTAAGAAGGCTTCGTAGGAGGCTTCAAAGGTTTGCGGATCTACTTCAAAGATGCGAAAAACTTCCTGAGACCAGTAGACCCTATTGCTATGCGGATCCAGTTCCCATGTGCCCAAACTGGCAATGTGGTGGGCTGCTTCTAAGTGTTGGGTAATGTTGCGGAGTTCCGCTTCGATTTTTTCCCGTTCTTGGAGTTCAATTTTCAATTGTTCGTGTCGTGAAGCCTGTTGGATGGCGATCGCTACATGGGTTGCTAGGTTTTGTACCAAATCAACCTCCTCCGGCTCCCAGTTGCGGGGGGTTTCAGTTTCCACTATGGACAGCACTCCCCACAGTTGATCCCCATAGAGAATGGGCACCAGAACGGTGGCACGGATTTGTAGCCGGATCAGTAACGCTCGGCAGTCATCCGTCATCTCGGCACTGTAAACATCCGATACCGGATCGGGCTGATCACCGGCAGCAAAGTGGATCCCCCAACAATGATCCTGGATTCGCTCCCCCATTAACGATCGTTCTAAGCTCGTCGATTCAGCCACCACTACAATGGAGCGTTCCGGCTCACATTTCCAAATATTGACCCGATCGCAACCGATAATCTGACGAATTTCCTCCACCGCCATCTCTAAGATTTTGGGCAGGCTCAAGGACGATCGGATTTGGCTGGCTAAGGTGGTAATGATCTGCTCTCGTTTGACCTGTTTCTGCAATTCCGCCATGCGGGCGTTAATTTCGACTTCCAATTGCAGATTGCGATTTTTGAGCAGAGCGACTTTCTCCGCTTCTAAGTTCTTGACTTTGGTTTCTAAGACCACCGTGAGCTTATACAACTCCAGAGGACTCAGCAGTTGTAATACATTGCTTTGGGTCACAATTCCCCGCAATTCCCCTTCTTTCCCGGTGACCACAACCCGACGAATAAAAGACTGCTCCATCAGTTCGTGAACCGTGACCAAAGACTCCGTTTCAGCGATCGTCACCACGGGGGCACTCATCACCTGGGCCACGGTATAGCCCTGAAAGTCCAACTCTAAGGCTTTGAATTGAACAATATCTCGCTCCGTGACAATGCCAATGGGAATCCTCAGGCTGCCTGCTGCCGTAGGGCGTTCCTCCGCCACCACTACACAACTCACCCGATGACGGGCCAACCGTTGAACAACGGTTAAAAGAGACTCCGTAGGTTCTGCCGTAATCACCACGGGAACCATGACCTCCTGGACGAGGCGCAAGCGCAGCAGATCGGTGGGTTGCAATAACTGCCGCAGGGTTTCGTGGGTGAGCAACCCCAGCACATTCCCCTCTTCATCCACTAGGGGCAAATGCCGTATGTGGTGTTTCTGTAAGACACTAATGGCGCTATACAGATTCGCAAATTCTGATTGACGCAGGGTTCGCACCGGTGTAGTCATCACCTGGTTGACGGGGGTTTGATTGAACACCTGGGAGCCCTGGGAACAGAGGCACACCACATCCCGCTCCGTCAAAATACCTATGACCTTCTGCTCCTCTTGGATCAGCACACAGCTCGAACGCGCTTCACTTTGGACCACACTCGTGTGAGGCAATAAATCCGAATCCGCAGCACAAAACGATCGTGCTTGACTCATCAAGACAATGGCTTCCCCCAGAGTGGTTTCTGGCAGGACTACAATCGGATCCTGAACGATCGCCATTGCAAGATTTTCATCAACGCTGGCTACTCTTTCCGTCAGACTCAGCATATTTTCACCGTCGTTTTCAAGTCATCAAAGGGGGCAAAGGAACCAAGTTATGATTAGAACTTGGTTTAGAACTTACGAGAGCCAAGCTATGGAGGATCTCTACACTAACGGCAAGTTCAAGGCATACAGCGCACACCGAGATTCAATCCTTCTACGCATAAGGCTTTGGCTTTCCACTGAAAGCGAAAAAATTTAACGGAAGAGTGCGGCGCGGAGCGCCGCACTCTTCCGCCTTAAGTTGGTAGCCAAGGCTTTTAACTATTATTATTGATTTGTCATTGATCAAAATCAATCAAACAATAATATTTGTTAAGTTATTTATACTTACTTTACCTGTAGTCAAGTAAGTATAAATAACGAGCTTGGACAATAAATAACACTACTCAATATTAGAAGGCGTTTATAAATAAAATATTGCCCACAGGTCAGGTATTGAGATTAATATGAGGGCAGTGTGTTTCCACGGAAAGCAAAAAAAAATTAACGGTAGAGTGAGACACCCTACCGTTTTCGATCGATTTGGACAGATTGCAAAATGGGAAGACGTGTTTATCGTCCCACCATCCATCGTGTACACACATCTTGATCAAACCGATCGATTTAGCTGGATCCCCCTAAATCCCCCTTAGTAAGGGGGACTTTCGAGCCGTTTCTTCCGGTTCACCCCTTGTGTAAGCTACCGTGTACACACATCTTGGATAAGAACCCAAAAGCTGATTTACCCCCCTTAATCCCCCCTTGGAAAGGGTG
>JBEAPM010000260.1:0-3587 GCA_041164445.1 Cyanobacteriota bacterium | reverse complement strand
AGTAGCTCAATACTATCCCGCTTGACCGTATCCGTTAGGGGAACCTTAGCCATAGGTCGTCTCAACTCACATGAACAGCAGGTAAATCAATCAAAATTAGGGACTGAAACCATGCACAGATAGCTTAACGATTCATTGTCAACGTTAATAGTCTACGCATCTCAGAAGAGAAGTCAATCTCAGGAATCACAAGACTCCTCCGCCGTAGAACACAAAAGGCCTAGGGGAAGCGATCGAGAGCAGAGCACATCGTACATTCTCTTAAGGGGGGCAGATCTGGGTAAGTCCCTTTCTCTGAACCAGTCGATCGGTAGGTACACCTAAAAACTAAAGCATTAAGATAGCAAACCAACCCATAACGCAACTTTCGGGGTAACTCAGACCCATTCGCAACGGATTAATTCTACTTTCTTCGAGCTTGCATCCTCCCATTCTAAGGCAGATACGGAACGAGCAGTAGCAGCATTGACAGGAATTCAATTAAATTTTGTCAAGCTGCTCAAGATTTCAATTCCGTGATTTTACAGAGAAGCTGGGCAATCAAGGCGGCAAATCCTGGCTGCTGACTCAATAGGAGACGATCGCTAAACTCTACGTGTCTATACTGATCTTTAAGGGGTTGTAATGTCTGCAGAATGGTGTCTGGAATTTTGCCTGGAAAGAGAAAATAGGGCAGTACCCCAATCTGGGTGCTTCCTGCTGCCACGAGGGTGTGAACGGTGTTGCTAAGGGCCGGTGGGTGGTGCCAGTAAGCGGCATGGGTGCCCAAGGTGTGATGCAAATCCGCAAAAAAAGTTTGGGTTGCTGCACGGGAACTACCGTGGGCTAGCAGGATCCAGGTTTGAGGCGGAGTACAGAGGGTTTGCAGGATGTTGAGGAGGGCAGGAGTTGCCCCTAGGAATGGTAGGGCTTGAATGGGGTAGGCTGCTCTGCGATCGCTGCCGAGATAGGCTTGGGCTTTAGCAATTTCTGCGGGTAAATCCTCTAAAACATGGGTGCCGGGCTGGAGAAATAGGGGTAAGAGGGTCAGGGTTGGACAGGCTTCTCTTTCAACGATCGCAATAATTTGCTCATGCAGAGTACGATCGCTGAGTTCTAAAACCCCAGAAAAAATTTGGGTGCGGGGCAAGAACTGTTGAATGTCTCTGACAAGAGTCTGAAAGGCTAGGGTGGAGCGTGGATCACGGCTACCGTGGCTCACCAGTAAGCAGTGGGACGGAGGGTTAGCAAAGGCCATAGGGATTAGGGGGTAGGGATGAGGGGTTAGGGAAAAAAATAATGGAAGAGTGCGGCGCACTCTTCCGCCTTCCCTCCCTGCGCGGTTGAGGGAGGACTCAGGGGTGGTTAAGGGGTTGGTTATCAACGACCAAAATCAATCACCTACTGTAGGATGGATAGAGACTTAATGCTTTTCAGCCTTTAGGAATGACCATGCGAAAGACTCAGGATCTCCACGTTGTCGAAACCCGTCCTTTGATTGCACCCGCAACCTTACATTACGAATTGCCCCTGAGTGAAACGGCATCCTCCGTTGTTGCAGACACCCGCGATCGAATTCGGCATATTTTGCGCCATGAAGATTCCCGCCTTTTAGTGGTGGTCGGGCCCTGTTCCATTCATGATGTTGAAGCGGCCTATGAATATGCCGATCGCTTATTACCCTTACGGAAAGAATTAGAAGATAGTCTGGAAATTGTGATGCGGGTCTATTTTGAAAAGCCCCGTACCTCTGTTGGCTGGAAAGGGTTAATTAACGATCCCCATTTAGATAACAGTTACGATATTAATACTGGCTTACGGTTAGCCCGCCGCTTGCTGCTGGATTTGGCAGAGCGAGGCTTACCCGCTGCGACGGAACTCCTCGATCCCATCATTCCCCAGTACATTGCAGATGTGATTGCTTGGACTGCGATCGGGGCTCGGACAACGGAAAGCCAAACCCACCGGGAGATGGCTTCAGGATTGTCCATGCCGGTAGGGTACAAAAACAGCACCGATGGGAGTCTGGAAGCCGCCATTAATGCCATGTTAGCCGCTAGCCATGCCCATCATTTCCTGGGTATTAACCATGAAGGTTTAGCCAGCATTGTGACAACGACCGGCAACCCCGATGGTCATATTGTCCTGCGGGGCGGTAATAAGGGCCCGAACTACGAAGCGACCTACGTTCAAGAAGCGGCCAAGGCTTTACAAAAACTGAACCTCAATGATCGGGTGATGATTGACTGTAGCCACGGTAATTCTCAGAAAGATCACAACAAGCAGGCGATCGCATTGCAGTCTATTGGCGAACAAGTGAGATCGGGGTCTCACCATATTATGGGGGCCATGATCGAGAGTCATTTGCAGGCCGGTCGTCAAAATATTCCTGACGATCTCAAAGATCTCACCTACGGCCAGAGTGTTACGGATGCCTGTGTAGACTTTGAAACGACGACGCAAATGCTGCGGGAGTTAGCCCGATCGGTTCAACCTAAATCTGTTGCTTTGGTTTAAGCCAAAGCCCCTATGCCAAACCAGCGGTACCGCCAACTCCAACAACAACTGATCGGAGCCACTCTCAGCCTTGGGGTTATCCTGGTGATTGGGACGATCGGCTATGCCCTGTTAGAGCACTGGAGCATCCTGGATGCGGTGTACATGACCGTGATTACCTTGAGTACGGTGGGCTTCTCTGAAACTCACCCCCTCAGTGCTCAATCCCGCATTTTCACGATCGCCCTGATCTTTACGGGCATTGTTAATATTGGGTTTTTATTAAACCGTTTTACCGATGCCATTAGCCAAGGCTATTTTCAAGATGGACTTCGTTTACAACGTCAGGAACGCTTGATTAATACTCTGGATCAGCATTACATCATTTGTGGCTTTGGCAGAATTGGCTACCAAATTGCCCTAGAGTTTGCGGCGGAAAAGATTCCCTTTGTGGTGATCGATCGGACGGAAGTGGCGATTGAAAAAGCGATAAATTTAGGGTATCCCGCCATTCAAGCGGATGCCAGTCTAGACAGCACTTTGCAAAACGCGGGCATTGAAAGGGCACAGTGTTTAGTGGTCACCCTGTCGTCTGATGCGGATAATTTATATATCCTCCTCTCCGCTAAAACCTTAAATCCCCAATTGAGAACGATCGCCCGGGCCACCAGTGAAGAAGCCACCCAAAAACTTCAGCGAGGCGGTGCAGATACGGTGATTTCTCCCTATATGACGGGGGCGAAACGGATGGCGGCCGCTGCGTTACGTCCTCAGGTCATTGATTTCTTAGATGGTATTTTAACCACAAACAATCGTTCTTTTTATTTGGAAGAATTCAAAGTTCAAAGGGAAAATTGTCCCTATGTGGACAAAGATCTGAATATTGTTGAATTAACCGCACAATCTGGGGCTCTGATTTTAGCGATCGGGCGTAAAGATGGCTCACTGATCAATAGCCCCCAGGGAACGATCGATCTCTGGGATGGAGACACTTTAATTTGTCTCGGAACACTCGAACAATTGCGGCGTTTAAATCAGTTTTTGATTCCCCTCTAGCCCCTCCATGCAGAGATAGATCTACTGCTGAAACCGTTGTGTGGTGTGCGCCCGGA
>JBEAPM010000259.1:0-6804 GCA_041164445.1 Cyanobacteriota bacterium | reverse complement strand
CGCCCTTGTTTGAGTGGTTGGTAGGGCAGGTTCAGGAGCTTCCCTTACCTCGAAAGTCAAAAAAGCGACAGGAGCTACGATCCCCTCTTAGTCTAGCTTTTTCGGCTTAAGTTGATACCCGTTTTATACACCGCCAGGGCCACGATCACAAGGTCTAAGGTGAGCAAGTCAAGGCAAAACAATCCCCGACAAAGCGATCGCAGACCAGAATAAAGGGGGTAATGCCCTGCTAGCAAGTTCCCGATTTGTTCCGGCTTCAGTTAGGATCGAGATGGGACTGTTAGCCTTGAGCGAATACGATCATGAAAGTTGCAATAACCGGAGCAACCGGGTTTGTGGGAAGCCGTCTTGTGGAGCGCCTTCAAGCGGATAACCAAGAGATTGTGGCCTGGGTTCGCCACCCGGAAAAAGCCCGGCTAAAATTTCCCGCTGCTACGTTTCCCCAGTTGACGATCGTCCCCTATACGCCAACCGTGAGTGGACAATGGCAGGAAATGGTGGAAGGCTGTGATGCGGTGGTGAATCTAGCGGGAGAACCCATCGCCGATCGTTGGACACCGCAAAAACGGCAAGCAATCCTCGACAGCCGTGCCTTAGGCACACGCCGCATTGTCGAAGCCATCAATCAAGCGACTACCCCTCCCAAGGTGTTGGTCAATGCCTCCGCTGTGGGATATTACGGCACCAGCGAAACCGCTACCTTTGTGGAAGATAATCCCCCAGGCAATGATTTCCTCAGCAAAGTTTGCCAAGAATGGGAAGCCGCCGCCCAAGCGGTGACAGTTCCAGGGTGCCGAGTCGTGATTTTACGGACGGGCATTGTCTTAGCCATCGGAGGAGCGATCGAGCGGATGCTCTTACCCTTCCAACTCTTTGCCGGAGGCCCCATTGGCACCGGAAACCAGTGGTTTTCTTGGATCCACCGGGATGATTTAGTCAGCATTATTGAGGCGAGCCTCAAGGACACGAATCTGAGCGGTGTGTTGAACGCCACGGCCCCGAACCCCGTCAAAATGTCAGAGTTTTGTGCCACCTTGGGGGATGTCCTTTCTCGCCCCTCCTGGTTACCCCTGCCCGGTTTTGCCCTAGAAGCATTATTAGGGGAGGCGGCTCAGGTGGTTCTGGAGGGGCAACGGGTTTTACCCCAACGCCTCTTAGCCAGTGGCTTTGCGTTTCAGTATCCTGACTTGAAACCGGCTCTCCAAGAGTTTTTATAACCCTTGTTAACCTATGGAAGACCACTCTTCTTCGCCTACGGATCCCACCGCAGCCAAACTGAGCCCCGATCAGCAACGGCTCTGGATCGGAATTCTCAACGATCTCAATCAAAATAATATATTGTGCCATTGTCGCCACTGCGATCGGGAATGGGTGAGTTCTGCTCCCGAACCCTGTATCTGCGGTAGTTCAGCCGTAGAGTGCTTGTCCTGTTGGCAATTTCCAGATGACTGAGCTAAGTTATGAGCCATCCTAATTCATCCCCGGATCCCCTCTCTCCAGAGTTACTGCAAGAAATTGGGCGTATTCCTGAGGAAGTAGAGCGGGAGATGCCCCACCTGCGGGAACAAACTCGCCTACAGTCAATCCTCTATCTTATCCCCTTTGCTGGATTTGTACCGGCCATTTGGACGTTATATCGGTCAAGCCCTCGGGGCGATCGCTCTCGGCGACGGGGGCGGGAAGCGGCCCAACTGGCGGTGAGTACGGGAGGCGTTTGGGCGATCGCTACGGTGTTATTGACGTTAGGGGGGAGCAGCGGAGAGAACATTGGGATCAATACCCTCGTGTTAGCTAGCCTCTTGACTTCTGGCTATTTTCTCACTAACGTCTGGCTGATGACTCAAGTTTTACGCCGTCAGCGCGTGTATCTACCCGGGCTCAGCGAAGTGGGTCAACGGTTAATGGATCCTCGGCGTAAGCATCGTCCCTAAGGAGTGGCAAGTCTGTGTCTAAATCCAAACCTCAATCATCGGCTAAAGTAGAACTCCCTCGGCGCAGACGGAGAGCCCAGTGGTTTTTAATTGCAGCGGGCATGGTATCCGCGTCGATCGTTTCTGCTACTGCGGGAGCTTTATTGGCGTTTTCCCTCTCGGGTACGCCCCTGCTGCAGCGAAATCTGACGGCGGAGGAATCGGCGGTTTTTAGCCAGGAAAGTCTGGTGGACAGTGGTTTACGCCTACGGCTGCCCCGGTTAACCCGCCCCGTTAATGTGCTGCTGATGGGTACGAGTGTCTTATCCTCTGATGTGGATAGCCCTCCAGCCGAAGCCCAGGGATTAGGCTATCACGCCCAGGTTAATGCCCTGAATGGACTGACGGATGTCATGCTGCTCCTCCGCTTCGATCCCCTTCAGGAAGACTTAAAAGTCCTCTCCATTCCCCGAGATACCCGTACCTTTGTGCCCAATCTGGGCATGACTAAAATTAATGCCGCCAATGTCCAAGGGGGCCCACCGCTCACCGCCCAAGTGGTCAGTGAATTGCTGGGGGATGTGGGCATCGATCGCTATGCCATTCTCAATGTGCAGGGGGTTGAAAAACTCATTGATGCCTTGGGAGGGGTAGATCTCTATGTGCCGAAGGATATGTACTATCAGGATGATAGCCAACATTTGTACATTAACCTCAAGGCCGGGCAGCAACGCCTCAACGGCAATCAAGCCTTACAATTTCTCCGGTTTCGCCATGACAGCTATGGGGATATTGGACGCATTCAGCGCCAGCAGCTTTTACTCCGGGCCTTACAGGAACAAGCCCTCAATCCCCGCACGATCGCTAAACTGCCGGATATTACCAAGGTCATTCGTAGCTATGTAGATACCAATCTCAGCATGGATGAGCTTTTGGCCCTGTTGGGCTTTGCCAGCAAAACAGAGCGGGGCAATGTGGACATGTTAATGCTGCCCGGAGATTTTAGTACCGCAGAATATGATGCCAGTTATTGGTTACCGGACTACCCCGGAATTGATCAACTGGTGCAAACCCACTTCAGGGCAAACGGAGGAGGCATTCGTGTTGTTAATTCGGATCAGGAAGCCTTACGGCCCGTTCCCACACCCCAAAGTCTGCGCATTACCATTCAAAATAGTACGACTGATGCTGCGCTTGGGGATGAAGTGGCGGATGCCCTCTACGCTCGCGGTTATGGAAATTTGTATGTAGATTATGACTACCCTGAAACCTTAAGGGTGACCCGGATTATTGCCCAAAATGGCGATCGAGCCAGCGCAGAGACAATTCGGAATCTGCTGCAGTTAGGGGAAGTACGGGTGGAGAATACCGGCGATCTCAATTCCGACATTACGATTCAGATCGGAACGGATTGGTTGCGGTAGAGGGCTACCCACGGCAGGCAAGCGCACGTTCTCGCTAATTTTTTAAGCGGAAAGCCCGGTAGAGGAAAGCGCCTGAAGAAAGATGCGGAGGGAAGATCGAGAGGGCAAATCCCATCCATTCTGCATCGGGATCAAAATCCAGATCAAGGCGGGCTAAACTAGGAATATCCAAGTGCTGAGGCTGCTAACTCAGTCCGTCTGAAGCAGTCTCAGCTTTTTGCTGGGTACACCACTTTTAACCCTTTCAACCTGACACTTATTATGCTTCGTCTCGAACATGTTTCCAAAATCTACCCCACCGGGGAAGTCCTCAAGGATGTGAGTTGGGAGGTGAAACCCGGCGATCGCATTGGCTTAGTGGGGGTGAACGGGGCGGGGAAATCGACCCAACTGCGCATTATTGCGGGGGAAGTGGAACCCACCAGTGGTGAAATTATCCGACCCGCGAGTTTACATATTGCCTATTTAACCCAAGAGTTTGAGGTGGAGCCTACTCGCACGGTGCGGGATGAATTTTGGCAGGTGTTTGGCGAGGCCACCCAGGTTCACAATCAACTGGGGCAGGTTCAAATGGCCATGGAAATAGCGGATCCCGATCGCTTAGAGGATTTAATCCATGAACTCGATCGCCTGCAACGACGGTTTGAAGCCCTAGATGGCTATGGTTTAGAATCGAAAATCGAAAAGATTTTGCCCGATTTGGGATTTCAAGTGGGGGATAGCGATCGTTTTGTCAGCGAGTTTAGTGGTGGCTGGCAAATGCGCATGAGTCTAGGTAAAATTCTCCTCCAAGCACCGGATTTGTTACTCCTCGATGAGCCGACTAATCACTTAGATTTAGAGACGATCGAATGGTTAGAGCAGTATCTGAAATCCTTAACCACTGCCATGGTTATTGTCTCCCACGATCGAGAGTTTTTAGATCGGCTCTGTACTCAAATTGTGGAAACTGAACGCGGCATTTCCACCGCTTACCTGGGCAACTATAGTACTTATTTACAACAAAAAGAAGAACTACAGGATGCCCAACAAGCCGCCTACGATCGCCAACAGAAAGAACTCGAAAAACAACAAGCCTTTGTCGATCGTTTCCGGGCCAGTGCCACCCGCAGCACCCAAGCCAAAAGCCGTGAAAAACAACTAGAAAAAATCGAACGCATTGAAGCCCCTATTGGCGGCATCGCAAAACCCGTTTTCCGTTTTCCCGATGCCCCCCGCAGTGGCCAGGAAGTCGTTAAAATTAAAGACTTAGTGCATACCTATGGCGAAAAAATTATCTTCCTCGGGGCAGAATTATTAATTGAACGGGGCGATCGGATTGCCTTTCTTGGTCCCAATGGGGCAGGGAAATCCACCCTACTCAGGCTAATCATGGGGTTAGAAACGGCCTCCGAAGGCATTGTCGAACTGGGTAAATATCAAGTTCTGGCTAATTACTTTGAACAAAATCAAGCAGAAGCCCTAGATCTTTCCAAAACCGTTATGGATACCCTCCATGATGAAGCCCCCGATCGCAAAAACGCTGAAATTCGCTCCCTCTTGGGGTGTTTTGGCTTTACGGGAGATACCGTCTTTAAAACTGTAGATGCCCTCAGTGGAGGAGAAAAGGCTCGGGTGGCTCTAGCCAAAATGCTCTTACACCCAGCAAACCTGCTGATTTTAGATGAGCCCACCAATCACTTAGATATTCCCGCCAAAGAAATGCTGGAGCAAGCCCTGAAAAGTTATGAAGGAACGGTTTTAATTGTCTCCCACGATCGCTATTTTATTAGTCAAGTCGCCAACAAAATTGTAGAAATCCGAGATGGAGAATTGATTCAATACCTCGGGGATTATCACTATTATTTAGACAAATTAGAAGAAGAAAAAGAAAAAGAACGCCTCAGAGCGATCGAAGCCGACAAAGCCGCTAAAGCTGCCGCTAAGCGAGACAAACAAAAGAGCAAACAACAAGCGAGAAAGCAGAAAAAATAGCGAGGAACCTCGATTTATGTTGGTGGGGCTGTGCCACTCGCCAACCTCACCAACATCCCTATTCTTGCCGGGATAATCGGACAACCTTTAACTGCCCGAGCTACCCTTTCGAGGACTAAAGCCCTCACTACATGGGGGTTCTAGATACCCTTGTAAACACCAGTCTGACCCAAAGGACTGCCAAGTTGTCCGGTGCAAGGGCAACGCTTGATCCATGCGATCGATACCCAGGTCACCCAAGGGCGACGGTGCCGTATTGCCGCCAATCAACTTAGGGGCAATAAAAGCCCAAACTTTTTGAATACAACCGGCTTGAACCGCTGTCGCCGCTAAGGTTCCCCCACATTCCCACAGCACCGATAAACACCCCCGCTGGTAAAGATCGGCTAAGACCGCCTGGGGGCTTAAGACCGACAAGGGCACCACTTCTACCCCCTGCCCCTGTAAAGTTGCCACCCGGTCTGGCTCCGCTTCGGCACTGGGAGCAGCAGTAAAGACGATCGTCGGGGCAATCTCAACGTTCCATAACTGAGCCGTCATGGGTAGCTCTAGCGATCGACTCATCACCACCCGCAGCGGTTCACGGCCCAGCCCATCCCGCTCTACCACACCATGACTATGGAGCCGGGGATTATCCTGGCGCACCGTATTGCCCCCAATGATCACCGCATCACAAATCGATCGTAGCCGATGAACCGCTGACCGAGCTTCCGTTCCCGTCACCCAAGCACTGTGGCCCGTGGCGGTCGCAATTTTGCCATCCAGGGTCATGGCATATTTCCAAATTCCCCAGGGACGGTGGTGCCGAATACCGTGGACAAAAGCCTCATTGAGAGTCTGGCAGTCCTCTTCCGCAATACCAACATCGACCCTTAATCCTGCTTGACGGAGACGATCGATGCCTCCCCCCGAAACCCGAGGATCAGGATCCACCATTCCCAACACTACCCGCTGCACCCCCGATCGCAGAATCGCTTCCGTACAGGGCGGGGTTCGCCCATAGTGATTACAGGGTTCCAAATTGACATAGAGAGTTGCCCCCTCGGCAGCCGCGCCAGCCGCTTCCAGGGCAAAAACCTCCGCATGGGGCTGTCCCGCACCGGGATGAAACCCCTTCCCCACCACCTGCTGCGCCTCATTGACAACGATCGCCCCAACCAGAGGATTGGGGGAGGTGCGTCCTTCCGCTTGACGGGCTAAGTGCAAACAGCGCTGCATCCAAGCGCGATCGATAGCATCAGCAGGGGAATCAGGAAAACCAGAAACAGCCATCGGCAATGGGGAAATAAGAGGTGTTGTTAGTTTACGCCTATCAGCACCATACGTCCTTCCTGCGCTGCCCTCCTGCTGATTTGAAATTGAAGGGGTCAGAAAACTAAGGAATGCGGACTTTATAACCTGGAATTTCACTACCAAGACACCGAAGCCCCGAAGGAATACCTTTGTGTTCTTTGTGCCTCTGTGGTTTAATCCTGAACTTTCCGGTTTATTTAATT
>JBEAPM010000258.1:0-20182 GCA_041164445.1 Cyanobacteriota bacterium | reverse complement strand
TTAGGGGTTTTCTGGCATACCCAAGGCTCCGGTAAAAGCTTCTCTATGATTTTTCTGGTACGAAAAATTACTCGCAAAGTCACCGGAAACTTTAACTTCGTGGTGGTTACCGATCGTAACGATCTTGATGGACAAATCTATAAAAACTTCCTTAGCACTGGAGTCATTACCAAAAAAGAAGCAGTCCAACCCAAAGATGCCGAAGAACTGCGAAAATTCCTGACCCAAAACAAAAAAATCATCTTTACCCTCATTCATAAATTCCGTTACCCCAAAGGTCAAACCTACCCTCGACTATTTGACCCCGACAAAGACGGTAGAGAAATGATCGTCATGGTCGATGAAGCCCACCGCACCCAATACGAAAGCCTTGCTGAAAATATGCGGGCTGGATTAGAAGGGGCAAACTTTATCGCCTTTACCGGAACCCCCCTACTGGGCAAAGACCGCAAAACAAATCAATGGTTCGGTGATTACGTTTCCGAGTACAACTTCCAACAAGCCATGGAAGACAACGCCACCGTGCCCCTGTTCTACGAAAAACGAGTCCCCCAAGTCCTGATCCAGAACGATGAACTGAGCGAAGAATTCTATGAACTGCTCGAAGACGAAAACCTCGATGACCAGCAACAGTACCAACTAGAACGCAAATTTGCCAAAGAAATCGAAGTCATCAAAAACCCAAATCGTCTCAACACCATTGCCCAAGACATCGTTTACCATTTCCCCCGGCGTGGTTATCTCGGTAAAGCCATGGTGGTCTGTGTCGATAAATTTACCGCTGTCACCATGTACGAGAAAGTACAGCACCACTGGAAAGAAGAACGGAAACGCCTACAGGGATTAAGTTACAAAGCCACAAACGATATTGAAAAAGCTCGATATAAAAAAATGATCGAGTATATGAAATCCGTGGAAATGGCAGTGGTGATCAGTGACCCCAGCGCAGACAAAGAAAAATTTGCTGAGAAAGGCTTAAACATAGAACCCCACATCAAACGCCTCGAAACCCTAGACGAACAGGGTCACGACATCGAGTACAACTTTAAAGATCCAACCCATCCCCTCCAGATCGTTTTTGTCTGTGCCATGTGGCTCACAGGGTTTGACGCACCCACCGTCTCGACCCTCTACCTCGATAAGCCCATGAAAAATCACACCCTCATGCAGGCGATCGCCAGAGCCAATCGAGTCACCTCCTTTGAAATTAAGAACATGACGGGGAAACTGGTGGAGAAGAAAAATGGCGAAATTGTCGATTATTACAACGTTTTCCGAAACATGAAACAAGCCCTCAGAGACTATGCCCAGGGCGAAGACAAAGACAGCAGTGATGAATCCCCCGTCCAAGAGAAAGATAAGCTCTTCCAACTGCTAGACGATGCCATTCAGCAAACCTTTAGCTTTTGCCGAGAGCGGGACGTTCCTTTAGAGGCAGTCACCCAGTCCGAAGATGTTCTAAGTAATCTTGAGCAGTTCCAAGCCATTGCCGACACCCTCCTCAGCCAAGATGAATGGTACAAAGCCTATGGCGTTTATCACAACACCGTCCTGTCTCTCTACGAAGCCTGTAAGCCAGAAATACTCAAGAAAAAACAAGACTATAATCCAGCGATCGCGGTCATTCAGTATCTGCAAGGGGTCATTGATGCCGCCATTGAACGAACCAACATCGATCATGTCACTGCAAGAATTACCGAATTACTGGATGAAAGTATTGTCGTTAACGAAGCAGAACAATCCACCCTAAAAGAGCATCAGGCATCCTACAGCATCATTCAACAGGGTAAAACCTGGGACTTGAGCAAAACCAACTTTGAAAAACTCAAAGAGGATTTCCCAGAGAAAAAATATAAAAATATCGAAATCACCGAAATTCGGTCATTCATTGAAGAAAAACTTCAGCAAATGGTAGAGCAGAATTTTACCCGTGTTGACTTTGCCGAAAGACTACAGCACATTATCGATCGCTATAACTCTGGAGCTTCTTCCACTGAAAATTATTACGAAGAACTGGTCAACTTTGCCCAATCCATGAAAGAGGAAACAGAACGCCACCACAAAGAAGGACTCACGGAAGACGAACTCGAACTTTTTGATCTTCTGAAAAAAGACAAGTTAACCAAAGCTGAAGAACAGAACGTCAAACTCGCTGCCAAGTCCCTGATTCAGCGATTGAAGGAGGGACAGCCCAAAGTATTAGTCCAGGACTGGTGGAAAGATACCCAGACCCAGAAAAAAGTCGAAGATACCATTGAGGAAGTGCTGGATGAAAATCTTCCTAGCAGTTACGATCGCCTGACATTTAAGGATAAATGCGACAAGGTTTTCACGTTGGTCATTGACTTTGCCAGAAACCAAACAAAATGGGTGGCTTGAAATAGCATTAATATTAGACCTCACGACCTGTGGATTAGCATGATTAGACTTTTCTTAGATCATTACCTTGCTGCCGACCTCTGGGACGCTGACCTGAGGGGCGCTGACCTCAATAACGTCATTTTACTAGCTACGAACTTATCGGAAGTGGAGGATGGCACACTGACCGTTGAGCAACTGACAGGTGAAGACGCTCCGTTGCTTTGTGGAACTCTACTCCCTGACTCGATCTCCCTCGATCCCAATCGAGACTGTCCGCAACTCCCTCAAGTTTTGTCAGAGCGTTATAGCGTGAGTCTTGAAGAAGCTAAGGAACAGAAATAAAATAATGTGAGAAGGCTTTTGTGTGGGCGCGGCTCTGCCGCGCCCACACAAAAAACTTTTCCATCTTATTTCGTTCTCAATCCTAAGGAAATAGTTCAGGAAGCCCAAGAAGCTTTGCAGAGGCAAGAGCAGTAGGCAGTTAACGCGGAAGTGGGAACGCGGAACTTTTGAATTATGAATTAATAATTCTGAATTATGACCGCCTTCCCAAAACTCAGTCATTAATAGGAGGGATTCATCCTGCAATCCTGGCGAGGGGCAGCGCTGGGAAGACGATCGCCACTTGACTAACTTAAACCAAACCCCCATTGCAAAACTGCGTAACCAGCTTTTGCGTCGTCCTGCCAGCACGATTGGTTTAATCTTTAGCAGAACAGGATTTACAGAGCCAGCCCGTCAACTCTCTTACTTTGTCTCCCCTCAAACTATTCTCCTTTGGAGTGGTGAGGAGATAGAATACGGCTTAGACCAGAAATCAATCTGTGAGCTTTTGGTGCGTAAGTATCGCATGTGCGTTGCTGAAGGACTGCCTGACTACGATATTAGGGAGGTTACGCTATGACAACTTACATCCTTTGTGAGGGGGAGAGTGACGCTCGTTTAATAGAGCGTTTGCTGCCAGAAGCGTTGATGATGGAGGCTAAGGTTTTTCCGGCAGGTGGATTATATGCGGTTAATTCTCTGGCTCGTTCTTTAATTGTGCGCCGACAGTGCCCTGTTGCGATCGTTGTTGATGCGGATGAAATTAGACCGAATCGAGTTGAACAACGACGTAGTGAAATTGAAGAAATATTAGAACGTGTAGCGATCGATGCACCGGTTAAAGTGGTTCTAGCGGTACCGGAAATGGAAATTATTTTCTTTCAAGATCGTTCTTTGCTTTCGTCTTTAGTGGGGTATGAAGTGCCTCAAGATACCTTTAATGCCGCCCAATATGAACCAAAGCAGATTTTGATGGAGTTGATGTCTCAATCGGAACGCTTTAATCATGGGTCTGAATTGATTGAACGACTTACCACCGAAGATTTGCACATTCTTCGTAAAGCACCAGTGATTCAAGAGTTAGTTCAGTTTCTTCAATCGGTGCGCTCAGAGCGAGAAACCGTAGAAGCGGTATAAACCTTTTGATACCTTGGATATTTGTTTAGGAGACAGGATTAAGCGCCAATGCAAATCACGATCGAATTGCCGGATACCATCGTCCATCACCTTAGCTCTGCAAATCTATCCCGCCGGATTTTAGAGTTGATTGTGGCGGATCAATATCGCCAGGGAGATCTAGGCGCGGGGGAAGTGGGTCAAATACTGGGTTTTACCTCCCGCTGGAAAACCTATGAGTTTTTGAAACAGGAAAAAGCTTACTTACCCTACAGCGAAGATGACCTAGAACAAGATCTGGCAGCGATTCGTACCCTCACTCGTTCTCCTTCGCCTTAAATGTTCTCTGCCTGCTCCCCATGGTTGTTGTATCCAATACTTCTCCAATCCATTACCTGGTTCTGATAGAGCAAATTGGTCTGCTGCCTCAGTTGTTTCAAACTGTGGTGATTCCTCAAATGGTGCGAGATGAACTATCCGCGCCGGAAGCCCCTACAGCGGTGCAAAGTTGGATAACACATCCACCCGATTGGCTAAAGATCCACGCTAATCCGCAAACGATCACTACCAGCTTAAGAGGCTTAGATGCGGGTGAAACGACGGCTATTCTGCTGGCTCAGAGCCTTAAAGCAGACTTGTTGTTACTGGATGACATGAAAGCGCGACGGGCAGCAAAAGCACAAGGTTTTTCCATCACTGGTACGCTGGGAATTTTAGCTGAAGCGGCAAGCTTAAAAATCATTGACTTGCCCACTGTGGTGAAATCTTTACAAACGACATCGTTTTGGGTGTCGGAAAGTATGGTACAGCATTTACTAGATCGCTTCACTTGACGAGGAAGAGGAAAGCAAAACTATGCCCCACGTTGTTACGCCACTGTCTCTGAAAGATGCACCGGCACTAATTGAAAAACTGCTGCCTGTGCAGAAACTATCGGCGGAAGCGTACAAAGAGCAGATGGCGGGATCGGGTAAAACCCTAACAGCATTGGGTAGCTATTGGAAAGGGCGCAAACCGTTGATTCTAGCGAAAGCCTTTGTGTTGGGCTGTTTGCTGCCAGCAACGGAGGATGCCACCCGCGATCTGGAAATTTTTGAGAAGTTAATGGCGATGGATGATGAGTCCTTTGTGGCTCGGTGGAAGCGGAAGTTTAAGCCCAAGGATGTGTTTGGCAACCCTGACAATTTCCCAGATCAGTGACTACTTTGTGGTGACTGATCCGGATGAGGTCTTTCCCACCGCCTCTCCCATTGATTGGTCGAACCCGGACTATAAAACTGTAAAAGTTAACTGGCGAGAGGATTTAACAGAACTGGAGCGGCGGCGACTCCTGACGCAGTTATTGCCCCAAGCACCCTATCGAGAATGGGTTGATAAGTTTAAGCGTCCAGAGGAAGTGATGGACACGGTGCATGATCACATTTGAATCCCAAGCTAAACTGAGGGGGATCAACTTCAGGCGAACCGACAAAATCAAATGACCCCTTCCCAACGTTTCAATGCTCAGGACATCTCTGGCTCCCTGACCTTGCCCGTGGAACTTTCACCCCGGTACTGGGTTCCGCTAGCCTTTGTGGGTGGAGCGGTGCCCGTTTTATTTTGGCAGCCTCTTGTTGCGATCGTTGTTTCTCTCTTTGGTTTATTTTTACTGTACCAGGCAGTTTCCCTGCGACTACGCTTTACTGAAACCGCGTTAGATATTTATCGAGGCCAGACCCAAATTCGCACCTTTCCTTATAAAGATTGGCAAAACTGGCAAATTTTCTGGCTACCCGTCCCCATCCTGTTTTATTTTCGGGAAGTGAATAGCATTCACTTTTTACCCATGCTCTTTGAAGCCCGTAAACTGCAAGCCTGTCTTGAAAAAGTAGTTCCGCGTTAGACCTTAGAGGCAATTTCACCTGCCTCAGTTGAGATACCCTCATCCCAATTTGCCTGTGAAACGATCGTTCTTTTCCGTTTTTGCCAGCCGTAAAATGGCGGCACTGTTACTTCTTGGGCTGTCTTCCGGTCTACCGCTCTTCTTACCGAGTCAAACCCTTCAAGCTTGGATGACTCAGGAAAAAGTAGATTTAGGATCCATTGGCTTATTTAGCTTAGTGAGTATTCCCTACTCCCTCAAGTTTTTGTGGTCTCCCCTGGTCGATCGCTATGTGCCCCCTGTTTTATCCAAAAGTCTAGGGCGACGGCGATCGTGGCTGGCGCTGACCCAATTGCTCCTTGCCCTAGCGATCGCAGGGATGTTTTTTCAGCAACCCACGCAGGCTTTGCAAGCCCTAGCCGTCAATGCGGTCTTCATTGCCTTTTTCAGTGCCACCCAAGACATTGTGGCGGATGCTTACCGGAGTGATGTGCTGGAAGAAGCGGAAATGGGGGCAGGCATTGCGGTCTTTGTGTTAGGCTACCGCATCGCCCTGATTTTAACGGGCTCCATTGCCTTTATCTTGGCCGATCGGTTGTCTTGGCCCGTCACCTATCTGTGCATGGCTGGGTTGATGTTGCTCAACATTGGGGTGACCCTCTTTGCGCCAGAGCCTCAACGGGATATTGGCGCTCCCCCGACCTTACTGGATGCGGTGTGGCGACCCTTTCAGGACTTTGTGCAACGATCGGGCTGGCAACGATCGATCGTCATCTTAATTTTCATTGTCCTCTACCGCTATGGGGATGCTCTGCTCAACAACATGGCCACCCCCTTTCTGCTCAATGCCGATACGGGACTAGGCTTTAATCCTGAAACTGGGCTGGGCTTTACTCAGACTGATATTGGCGCGATTAAAGGAGGCATGGGGCTCCTGGCGACGATCGTGGGGACGCTTTTAGGGGGATCCATTCTCAGTCAAATTGGCATTGCCCGATCGCTGTGGATTTTTGGCGGCTTGCAGGCCTTGAGCAATGTCTCGTATTTTATCTTGTCCAAGCTGGGTCCCAATTATGCCTTTATGGTACTGACCATTAACGTGGAAAATTTCTGCACCGGCTTAGCCACCGCAGGGTTTATTGCCTTTCTCATGAGCCTCTGTAACCCCAAATTTTCCGCAACTCAGTACGCCCTACTCTCTAGTTTGATGGCGGTGAGCCGAGACATTTTAGTAGCCCCAGCCGGTAAGTTAGCAGAAGCCACAGGTTGGCCCCTCTTTTTCCTCATTACCCTGATTGCGGCCCTACCGGGCTTGGCGTTATTGCCCTGGTTTGCCCCTTGGCAAAGCGAACCCGCTATGCCTCGACCGGGCACTGATCATATTGATCCCTAGGGCTTAAACTGCTCCCCTAGATCATCTGGTTTGAGACACAATAAACGAGTGAGTGTATGAGCCCCCTATGACAGAGCATCACCTAACCGCCATTTTAGATCGAGCGAATTTGCCTTACCAAGACACAGGGGTTTGGGGGTCGCTTAACGATCGTCCCCTCGAATATGTCACGATCGCGGGGGAAGATGCCTATCGTGCCTGGCAGGCTGTGCGGGCCGTGGTCGCTCCCCATTCCCATCCGTTGGTCTTGCCCCGGCAATGCTATCCCCCCGGTCAAGTGTTCCCTCAGGAGTCTCCAGCCCAGATTCAAAAAGGGATCGAAGCGGCTCAAGCCTTAGATTTACAGCAGTGGTGGAGCGATCGGTGGGCTAACTATAATTTTGAAGCGGAAGAGGATGAGTTTGCCGAGTGGTCAGATTTAGACGATCGAGGTCGGGACGATGATCTGTTGAACTCTGCCCTACCCTTGAATCTGGCGGAAGATCCTAATTTTGCCATTACCTGCGATATTCTCAGCCAAACCCCTCACCCCGTCTGGTTGACCATCTTTCCTCAAATTCCATCCTGGCAAATTCCCCTCTACCTTCAGTATGGCGGCTGGAATGCTTGCCCTCTGCCGGAAGAACACGCTGCGGCTTTAGCCTATTGGTCTCGATATTATGGGGCAGAGCTTTTTGGTTTGGATGAAGCCACACTAGAGCTTTGGGTAGCGGAACCGCCTAGCACGGAAGCCGCCGCCTTGGCCATCGCAAAGGAACACTTTGCCTACTGTGACGATATTGTTTCTCAAGGCACCATGACGGTCACCCGTCTGGCCCAGATCCTCAAAGAATCTTGCCACTGGTATTTTTGGTGGGATTAAAGCGTGGGGTGTGAGGGCGTAGCGAAGCCGCGCTCTCACAGCAGAGCTTGAACCGTCATCAGAACTAACATTTCCTTGCCGATCGTTAACCGGTGAGAGGCTTGGGCTAGTCTAGGATTCTTGCGGATCTAAGGCGGATTTAAGACAATGCAAAAATACCTGGTGCATAGGCTTCTTTAACCCGTCCTGTTTTGTTGCAGGTTATAAGGAGATAATCACAAAAGCCGCACTGCGTTCGGGTAAGCTGGTGAGTACTAATGAAATCTCGTTCTGCCGGACGGCCACAATTCGGACAGCGAATCTTCTGGATAGACATGTCAAAAACTCTCTTTTAAAAATGGAAGAAAAGTGTCAGGGGATTTTTGATAAAACTTGATCATTTTGAACATAAAAGCTTGTGGACTAAAAACACCACAGACCTTTTATAACGATACAAACCTTGATCCCCTTTAGTTTCTTTCTATGGTAGCAGCAGATTTTAAATATGTTGTGAAGCTTTCAGGGGCAGGAAATGGCGATTTTAAGCGTGTTAGGTTTTAGCGGCGTTTATAAATAAATATTAAGTTCCTTATCTGTAAGCATTTGAGCCATTTTTCTGCCGTACAGTCTGATTTTGGATCAGGGGGTTGCCGTTGAACATGATACAAATCTCTAACAATTCTTAAGATTATCTTTGTAATCCTGTCCTTCAATTTTCAGAGGAGCACCTCGAAAATCAAAAAGGGAGGGGTGGGCTGAATGGTTGATGCGCCTTAAATTCCGCACTGCTTTTGACGTTCCGCGATCGTCTCTTGGAGCGTGGTGGGTAAACCCAGAGATGCAGTTTCATAAAGGCGATTGAATTCTCGCTGAAAGTGTGCGGCAACGATCGCATTGGTGAAGACTAAGAGGGTTTCATCATTTTTGTGGTTGGCGGAAGCGCTCCAATTGTGGGAGCCGGTAATCACGGTTTGTTGATCTAATACCGCGAATTTATGGTGCAGTTTATCACCGATGGGGAGATTGGGAATGCCGACCGTCGTAACCGGACTTGCCCAGGGCGCATTATTCGCTTCCACTTTGCAATTTCGCCCCGGTAAGGTCACCCCCAGCAAATCGAGCCCTTCACTATAATCCCGGAAGGCAAAACTGGGATCAATGAGGAGTTGGACTTTAGCCCCTTGTTGAGCTGCATCCTGCAAAGCATCTGCTAGCCCTTGTTCCGAAAAGACAAACAGGGCCAAGTTGGCTTCTTGGGTGGTGGTTGCTAAGGTTTGGGCAATTAAACCGTTGGTACTCTCCTCCCAGGGAGCCTTGGGACTATGGGGGGAAAAGTTGACGGTAACGATCGTTTCACCAAGCGGTACCGATTGGGGCGATCGTTGCGGTTTTTGAAGACCAAAGCGACTATCGGGTTTTGCCCCAGGGCCATCCCCCCACATCAGATCAAATTCTTCCCGAAAAATTTGGGCTAAGGCGGGGCTGTCCAACTGGAGCAGATGATTGGCATTGCCTCGGGTCTCCGGGGCTAAGATATCGCCATGGACACCGCTAGGGGTTAAGTTCGCTGAACCTGTAATGACAATGCGATCGTCAATGATCAAAAACTTATGGTGCATCAGCCCACTGCCCTTAGAACCATCAGCCCGATCGTCAATGAGGGGAACCGGCGGATCTTGCCGCAACATATAGATGGCATCTCTCTCTAATAATTCTTGGGTACTGGCTTCTCCATCCTGGTTCCGATCCACCAAAGCTAAGAGATCTTTCACCTTATTCGCTTCCCGATCGTCCTCCTCTGAGGAAGCGTCTTGAGCACCCATTAACTCCGGGAGCGACTGATTGTAAGTATCTTCAATAATAATTTGCACCTCAAGACCAGCCCGATGTTGAGCAATCAGAGCTTGGGCCACCCGAGGCAAACGAATTTCTTGCACCGCCACCGCAATGCTGGATTGGGCCGACTCGATCGCATCTACGACGAGGGCTTCTAAGTCATCTCCACTGCGGCTAATGCGGCGATAGGGCTCTTGATATTCACTCGCTTGGGAATGATTAAAATAGACTTGGATCAGGGGATCTTGGGGTAGCGGTGGCAGGAGTTGAGATTTTTCCCCCCCAAAAAAATGGCAGGAGGCAAGCCCCAGACTGAGGGCAAGCAGACCCAAGACCTTTCCCATGGCCGGGTTTAATCCCTGCGTTCTGATTCCGTCGTTGTCATTTTCCATAATGCTTGCTATACTAATGAACGTGTGAGGAGAGAACCAAAAAAGGAGCCAAGACGAAACTCGGACAGTCGTTGGCTCCTTTTTTGATCTTTTTTCCCGATCGTGTTGAACAATTTCCCCCTCAATCCCCCCATTTTAGAGGACATTGAAACGCTAGGACACCTCAAAAAATTCACCTCAAAAAATTCAAAGTTTTGCCCGAATATCCACCACGCCTGAGTACCTACGCAACAATCAGACTCAGCGCAGCCAACCACCATCATTGCTCCGCTTGTAGTGAGAGCTTTAGCCCTTAAGCCGTATGCCCGCAAGCTGAACTTCTGGGATGTTTTCTGCAAGTGTCCAAATGTCCAAATGTCCGGAAAACCTAGGATCGATGTATTTATGGTAAAATGACCGTCTGGCAAAAATTATCATAGACAAAAAATAGCAGTAATGGCTAAGCGCATTCAGGTTGTCCTCAACGAAGATATTCGTAAACTCGGGAAGAATGGTGACCTTGTAGAAGTTGCCCCCGGCTACGCTCGTAACTATCTCTATCCCCAAGGCAAAGCTCTGCCCGTGACCCCCGGCGTGCTCAGGCAAGTAGAGCATCGCCGTGAAAAGGAACGGCAACGAATTCTTGAACTCAAGCGTCAGGCAGAATCTCAGCAAGTGGCATTGCAAACGATCGGTCGTTTTGTGATCAAGAAGCAGGTTGGGGAAGATGAAGCGATTTTTGGAACCGTGACCAACGGAGATGTTGCAGAAGCGATTCTGGCGGCAACCCAACAAGAGGTCGATCGTCGTGACATTACGGTACCCGATATTCACAAGCTTGGTTTTTATAAGGTACAGGTCAAACTTCACCCCGAAGTTTCTGCTGAAATTGAAATTCATGTTGCTGCCCTCTAAGGCTGTTTCGGCCACACTCCAAGATCAAATGAAGAAGGATGGAACCTGTTTCCATTCTTCTCTAGGGCTTTAAGGGACGGATCTATGCATATTTTCTTAACGGCGGATCTGGCCACTCCGACAAATTTTCAGGACTATGGTCAAGTCATTCTGGTTACGCCAGATGGTAAGTCCTTTGATCATAAAGATGCCCAACTGGTTCTCAGTCCCGGTACGCCTCGTTTTTATTTGATGCGTCTTTCCTCTACAGGTCGTCAATTCCATCGCATCACCCGACACCAGCGCTGTACCCAATGTCTCGGTTCCCTCGGAGGGCAGTCTTGGTGGTTAGGAGTGTGCCCCCCCAGTCTAGACGATCGTCCCGATCGCTCCCAGTTAAAGGTTTTTGAGATTCCAGGCGATCGTTTTATTAAGCTTCATCAAGGCACCTGGCACGCTGGGCCCCTATTTGAATCAGAATTTATAGATTTTTATAATCTAGAACTGAGTGACACCAACACCGCTGATCACTTTACCCATGATTTTTTAGCTTTAGACGGCGTGACCTTTGGGTTCTAAGATCGAGATATTGGCAACTAATCTATCTACAGGGCTACCAACTTAAGGCGGAAGAGTGCGGCGCTTCGCGCCGCACTCTTCCGTTAAATTTTTCGCTTTCACTGTCCAGACTCCCCCTGACTAGGGGGAGTTAGTAGTTAGAGGAACTTAGCCTTTGCGGACGGTTTCAGACCAGACCCGGGTGGGCATGCCCCAAACATAGATGAAGCCTTCTGCTGCCTTGTGGTCGAAGACATCTTCTGAGCCATAGGTGGCCAAGTCCATGGAGTAGAGGGATTTGGCGGACTGGCGACCGGCGACGGTGTAACTGCCTTTGAACAGCTTCATTTTGACGATGCCGGTCACTTGTTTTTGCGTTTGGCTAACAAACGCTTTGAGGGCATCCATGAGGGGGCTGTACCATAGGCCGTTGTAAATCAATTGGGCATAGGTTTGCTCAATGCCCCGTTTGTACTGGGTCACGTCGGCGGTTAAGGTTAAGCTCTCTAAGTCTCGATGAGCATCCACCAACACCAACATACCGGGGGTTTCGTAAATCTCTCGGGATTTAATACCCACGAGGCGGTTTTCGATCATGTCAATGCGCCCAACCCCATTGCGACCCGCAATTTCGTTCATTTTTTCCATTAAGGTCACGGGAGCCAGGGTTTCGCCATTCAAACTGACGGGAAGCCCTTCCTCGAAGCCAATTTCGACATATTCCGGCTCGTTGGGCGCATCGGCAACGGAGCGGGTCATGGTGTAAATATCTTCCGTGGGCTCCGTCCAAGGATCTTCGAGAGGACCGGCTTCCACCGCCCGACCCAAGAGGTTAGCATCAATGCTGTAGGGAGAAGACTTTTTCACCGGGGCCGGAATACCAAAACGCTCGCCATAAGCGATCGTTTCTTCCCGACTCATGCCCCACTCCCGGGCTGGGGTGAGCACTTTTAAGTTGGGATTTAAGGCGGCAATGGAAACATCAAAGCGCACCTGATCATTACCCTTACCGGTACAGCCGTGGGCCACGGCATCTGCACCGTATTTTTCCGAGGCTTGAACCAATAGTTTGGCAATGAGGGGGCGGGCTAAGGCAGTGGAAAGGGGATAGCGGTTTTCATACATGGCATTAGCTTGAATGGCAGGGAAAGCATAATCCCGAATAAACTCATCCTGCACATTTTCCACTAAAGAAATGGACGCTCCCGAGTCCAGCGCTTTTTGCTTCACAGAATCTAATTCGGCTCCTTGACCCAAATCTACGGCGAGGGTAATGACTTCTTCCACCCCCCATTCTGCTTTTAGGTAAGGAATACAAACGGAGGTATCCACACCACCGGAGTAGGCCAAGACAACTTTTTTCGCACGAGCCATGAAAATTTTCCTTCTTGACTGACGTATAGGTTTAGCAGTTAGGGGCGGTTTGCCTCCCCCAACGAATTTAGCTTCTGTATACAATAGAGCATTAAGAGTATTAAGTTTTGTAACAAGTAGGGAATCTATGACCTCCATCGATTTAGAAGCCTTAGCCGCACAGTTGGAAAGTCCCCACTCCCGCGATCGTTTGATTGCTTTGGCATCTTTACGGGATGTGGCGGCCCATGAGGCTTTGCCATTGATCAAAAAAGTGATTCACGATGAAAATATTCAAATTCGGTCTATGGCGGTTTTTGCCCTGGGTATTAAGCAAACTGCTGAGAATTTTGATTTACTCGTGAATGTTTTGGATACGGACAGTGATTACAGTATTCGGGCTTCGGCTGCCGGAGCGCTAGGCTATTTGGAAGATGCGCGGGCGTTAGAGCCATTGCTGCGGGCCTTTTACGAGGAAACAGACTGGTTGGTGCGTTTTAGTGCGGCAGTTTCTTTGGGCAATCTGAAACATCCAAAGGCAGAGCAAGCGTTACTGGAGGCTCTAGAAAGTTCAGAGACCTTGCTGCAACAGGCAGCGATCGCTGCTTTGGGGGAAATTGGGGCAGTGGAAGCGGTGGAAAAAATTCTACGGTTTGCCAATGCGGAGGACTGGCTGGTACGTCAGCGCTTAGCGGATGCCCTGGGCAATTTACCCTCCCCCAAAACCCGATCGGCATTGGAATATCTCAGCAAGGATAGTGAGCCACAGGTTGCCACCGCGGCCAAGATTTCGTTGGAAAAACTCCGTACCCTGGAAGCCGGAAACTAAACCTCCTAAACTTCACTATTTCCGGGGCAAGGACGATGAGGAACGATCGCTCCTGCCGACACGCCTGGATGCACCCTAATCCGGAAAGACGGCTTTGTAGGTTTTAAAGCCACCACTCAAGTTGTACGCCTTAAAGCCATTGAGCCGCAAGGCACGAGTGGCATAGTAGGCCCGTTGTCCTACCTGGCAATAAACCCAAATGTCCTGCTCTGGATCCAAGGTGTGCAGACGATCGCGCAGGTGAGAAAGAGGAATATTAATCGCTCCCGCCACATGGCCCGCCTCAAATTCACTCTCGTTGCGCACATCCAACAAAACCCCTGCTGGGCAGCCTTGTTGTAAGGCGGATAACTGTTGCCAGTGAACCAGGGGGGCATCCCCCCGCAGGGCATTGGCAGCAATCATGCCCGCCATATTGACGGGATCCTTGGCTGCTCCAAATTGGGGGGCATAACACAGTTCGGTTTCTTCTAAATCAAAGACCGTGGCCTGCATCTGTATGGCCATGGCAATGACATCAATCCGTTTTTCGGTGCCCTGCTCTCCCACCGCCTGGGCCCCCAAAATGCGGCCATCGCTTTGGGAAAACAGTAATTTTAAGTCAATGGGTTTGGCGTTGGGATAATAGCCAACGTGATGCCCTGGATGGAGATACACTTTGCCATACTCCCACCCCAAGCGCTGCAAGGTTTTCTCATTGGCCCCCGTAGAAGCGATCGTTAAGCCAAACACTCCGCAAACCGAGGTGCCCTGTACCCCTCTGAAGTGGCTCTTGCGTCCACAAATCACATCCGCCGCAAGTCGCCCCTGGCGATTGGCGGGCCCCGCTAAGGGAATGGCTGTCCATTCCCCCGTCACAAAATCTTTGACTTCGATCGCATCCCCTACGGCCCAGATGGCGGGATCACTGGTTTGCATTTGATCATTGACCCGAATGCCGCAACGATCGCCAATCTCTAGTCCTGCCTGCTGCGCCAGGGCCACCTCAGGACGCACCCCAATACCCAAAATCACCAAATCAGATCGGTGAGTTGCGCCGGATTGGGTGGAAACGTCAATTCCCCCTTCAGCATTGGCGGCAAATCCTGCCACCCCATCATTAAGGCAGAGATTGACCCCTTGCCCACGCAACCGCTCATGCACAGGAACCACCATTTCCGGGTCGAGGGGAGCCATTACCTGAGTTTGGGCTTCAATCACGGTTACGGTAATGCCACGATGGATGAGATTTTCCGCCATTTCCAGACCAATAAAGCCACCCCCAACGATCACCGCTTGCTTGACCTGATGATCCTCAATCCAGCCGCGAATGCGGCGACTATCGGGAATGGTACGCAGGGCAAAAATTCCGGGTAAATCAATACCCGGCAATGGTGGCCGGATGGGAGACGCACCGGGAGCTAACACTAAGGCATCATAGGCTTCTTGATACGTTGCATCGGTTTTACGGTTTTTGACGGTGATCTGTTGCTTTTGCCGATCGATGGCAATCACTTCATTTTCTAAGCGCACATCAATGTTGAAACGATCGCGAAATAAGTCTGCATTGGCCACCAGCAGCTTTTTCTCATCCGCAATAACATCGCCAACATAATAGGGCAAACCACAATTGGCAAAGGAAACAAAGGGCCCGCGCTCAAAAATAATAATTTCAGCGGTTTCCGAGAGGCGACGGGCCCGTGCCGCACAGGAGGCCCCTCCGGCAACGCCGCCAATAATGAGAATACGTTTTTGCATTGTGGTCATGAGCTATGTCTCTAACTCCTGTATTGAGTCAATATTTATTATATGTCGATAAAGTAATATTAGATTCGATAAATAGGAATACCGAAGGGGGACGATCGGCTCGGAAACTCAAGATGCTTTTCCTTCTCGCTCCAATGCCGAAAGTTGCGCAAAAATAGGAATGAGAGTTTCTTCGGGCAACTCAGTGGCTTTAAGTTGGGCAATGAGCCAGCGATCGAATTCGGGGCCGTGTAGACCTTCGGCTTGTCCTTGGGCAAAGAGGGCTAACCCCTTTTTCCAGAGGGCGAGTTCTTCTAGGGTTGCCTTACATTCCACAATGCCTTCTACCCCTAGCGATCGTTCTGGGTGGAGGGTGGAGGAAAAGTTCAAGGCTGTGCCCTGACGGATTTGTTCTAAAATCCGCCCCAAAATACCATCAACTGCCGCAGGTGCTCCTTCCACCGAAATGGTTAACTTCATCGTTTCTCCTAATCGTTGGGTTCGGCGTTATTTAGCCGTTGTGCCGTTGTATTTAACCATGACTATCCTGCAAGTGTTTCATATTTTTCGTCTGATCGAGGTTTTAACCGTGACTATTCTGCAAGTGTTTCATATTTCTCCCCTGATTCGTCTAACGTTAATGCTTCTCTATATTGCCCTGACCTTACCCCTGCCCCACTTAGCCCAGGTCACAGCGGCTCCTGTCCCCCCCTGGGGGCTGAGCCTAGCCTTAGTCTTAGGAGGGCTATTCCTCTATATGGTCTTAGCAGAGCGGGTAGTGGTGAGCGAAGAAGGGATCGCCGTCACCTATCCCGGCTGGATCAAGGCAGTACTAAGACGGGGCTGGTTTTTAGCCTGGGAAGAGATGGACAGTCTTAAACCCCGCTGGACGGGACAGGGAGGTATCGTTTATTACTTTGTCAGTCGGACTCAGGGGGCCTATTTACTACCCATGCGCATCGCAGGGTTTACTCGCTTGCTCAGTTGGGTAGAAGCCAAAACCAGCATTGACACTCAAGAGGTCAAACCTTTAGCGCAACCTTGGATGTATTTTATTTTGCTGGGCTGTACCCTACTGCTCTTAGGCGTAGATTTTTGGGTATTAATCAACACTCAGAGGATGGGATGAGAATCGGCACTGAATTGCGTACAATGGGGCAATATGCAGTTGCATGAATTTGAGCGCTCAGCGCTTTAAACTGATGGGGTGACCTGTTGCAAGGCTCAGGATAGGGCTAGCTGTAGGGCTCCTTGTGCTTTTTCTTCCTCTCCTTCACCTTGACTCACCATCATTCAACCCTTACGGTTCCTTCAACATTGCAAGCACTGGCAGAAGTGTTGCAGTGGTTTTCGCAGTTTAAGGGGCAATATCCGGATGAGGTGTTTTGGTTGCAATGTGAAATTGCGCTGGTAGAAATTTTTACCAATGCAGTCCGCCATGCTCACCGTGATTATCCGGAAGAAACTCCCATTGAGATTCTGGTTAATTTATCCTCCGATTGTCTACGACTAGAGATTTGGGATCAGGGCCAATCCTTTGATTTAATCAATCATCTTCAATCCCTACCCAACCGCATTAGTCCCGATCAGGAAGGCGGAAGGGGCTTGAAAATTATCAAAGAAGTTTCTGATCAGGTGTCCTATACTCGCCATAACGATCGCAATTGCTTTTCTATGACCCGTTACTTAAATCATCATGTCTGATTTCCTCGCCCACTTAAATCCTTCTCAACGTCGCGCTGTAGAGCATGTTTATGGCCCTTTATTGGTGGTGGCGGGGGCGGGTTCTGGCAAAACCCGTGCTTTAACCTTTCGCATTGCTCATTTAATCCGTCAACATCAAATCGAGCCGAGACAAATTTTGGCGGTGACGTTTACCAATAAAGCGGCGAAAGAAATGCGGGAGCGCATTGAGCGCCTCTTTGCACAGCAGGTGGCAGAGGTAGAGTATGGGCAGCCCTTTTCAACCCTGTCGGAAGCGGAACAAGTGCAACTCCGATCGCGGGTGTACCGGACTTATATTAAGGAGTTATGGGTGGGAACGTTCCATGCCCTCTGTGCGCGGATGTTGCGATTTGACATTGAAAAATACCAAGATGAGCAAGGCCGACAATGGACAAAACAGTTCTCTATTTTCGATGAATCTGATGCTCAAGCTCTGGTTAAAGATATTGTCATTAATAAGCTCAACCTCGATAAAAATAAATTTGAACCCAAATCCATTCGCTACGCCATTAGTAATGCTAAAAATAGAGGTTTAAATCCAGCTCAGGTGGCGGAAGAAAAGGGCTATAAAGGGCGGGTCATTGCTCAGGTCTATGAGGAATATTTGCAGCAACTTTCCGCTAATAATGCCTTAGATTTTGATGATCTGATTTTAATTCCCGTTTATTTGTTTCGTCAAAATCAAGATGTTTTAGACTATTGGCACCACCGCTTCCAGCACATTTTGGTAGATGAATATCAGGACACGAACCGTACCCAATATGATCTCATTCGTCTGTTAGTGACCAATGGTGAAAATCCTCGATCGTTTCAGGACTGGAAAAAGCGATCGGTTTTTGTCGTGGGAGATGTCGATCAATCCATTTATTCCTTCCGGGCAGCAGACTTTACGATCCTGATGGAATTTCAAGATGACTTTGGCGATCGTTTGCCCGATGATCAAACCCAAACGATGGTGAAGCTAGAGGAAAATTATCGTTCCACGGCGAACATTTTGCAGGTGGCGAATGCCTTAATTACCCATAATACTCAGCGCATTGATAAGATTTTGCGACCCACCCGCGAAAGTGGTGAGGGCATTGTTTGTTATCAAGCCGAAGACGAGACGGAAGAAGCGGAATATGTGGTGAATTATATGCGGGGTTTAGTTCACGATCATCCCGAACTGAGTTGGAAAGATTTTGCTATTCTATATCGCACCAATGCCCAATCGCGGGCCTTTGAAGATATTTTAGTGCAGTGGAATGTTCCCTATACGATCGTGGGGGGACTTCGCTTTTACGATCGTAAAGAAGTGAAGGATATTTTGGCCTATCTACGGGTGATTGCTAATCCCTTTGATACGGTTAGCTTACTGCGGGTGATTAATGTCCCTAAACGCAGCGTCGGTAAAAGTACAATCGATCGTCTAACGGCTGCTGCTCAACAACTGAATTTACCCCTGTGGGAAGTGGTTAATGATGAAGGTATGGTTAAAACCTATGCCGGACGATCGGCTAAGGGGGTTTTAGACTTTGCCAGTTTAATTAAAGGGTGGCAAAACGACGTAGAAGAGCTACCCGCAGCGGCAATTGTCCGGAAAGTTATTGATGATTCCGGCTATTTACGAGAGTTAAATGAACAACGGACTGACGAAGCAGAAGAGCGTCGTAAAAACGTCGAAGAACTGTACAATGCTGCCCGACAATTTGAGGAAGAAAACACCGATCCGACCTTGCTCAACTTTTTAGGCAATGCCTCTCTATCCTCCTCCGCAGACGATCCGGAACAAAGCGATCGGGTCTCCCTGATGACGCTACACTCCTCGAAAGGCTTAGAATTTCCTGTCGTTTTCCTCGTGGGTATGGAGCAAGGTCTCTTCCCCAACTATCGCTCCACGGCGGATCCCGTAGCGATGGAAGAAGAGCGTCGCCTCTGTTACGTGGGCATTACCCGAGCCCAGGAAAACCTCTTTCTGACCCATGCACGGGAACGGCGGCTCTGGGGTTCCCGTGAAACCGCGTTGCCCTCTCGTTTTTTGCATGAACTTCCTCCAGAACTAATTAAAGGCCTCCCTCGCCGTCGGTCTGGTCACAACTCCTCTCAACCCAGTGAAGTCACCTCTGCACCTTCGGGGCCCAGTTCCCTCTCAGCCAAACCAACGATCGCTGCAAAATCTAAAACTAAAAAAGCAATCAAAGTTGAAAATTGGCAAGTGGGGGATAAATTGCTCCATCGATCCTTTGGTATTGGTGTAGTCACCCATGTTTTTAATCAAGGGGCAAAAAAATCGATCGCGGTTAAATTTTCAGGAACCCAACGGATTTTAGATCCATCCCTTGTTCAACTCGATCGTTTACCCTGAAGTTCCTGGTCACAGGCCCCCCCTTATCCATATCTTTGATCGGAACGTTAGCGCCATGGCAAAAATCAGCAAGAACCCCCAGGGCTTTGGTGAAACTCAACCTTCAACACAGGCTGCAAAGCGTTTTCTGATCGCCTTTGGTGAAAAAGAGGGAGACGAAGCCACACTCTTTCTAGAAGCCAACCTGGAGAAATTAGACGAGTCACTCCTGGAGACCCTGCCCCTGGTTTTTGAGGACTTGACCAGAGAAAAAGACCGAGATGAGCGAAGGGATATTGCAGGAATCTTTTGCAACTTTGGTAATCTGCTCCAACAATTTCCCAGAGGGATCCGCTGGCTGAACCTGGAGTTAAGTATCCGGGCTTATGAACTCGCACTGCAAGTCTGCACCTATCAGTTCTTTCCTCAAGATTGGGCTGCACTTCAGATGAATTTGGGCATTGCTTACAGCGATCGCATCCGAGGGGAACGGGCTGAGAACCTGGAATTAGCGATCGTTGCCTACGAAAATGCTCTGCAAATTTTTACCCGTGACACATTTCCGGAACACTGGGCAAGAAGTCAGCTTAACCTTGCTGATGCTTATCGCCAGCGTGTCCAGGGCGACCCAGAGGTGAACATTGAGCAAGCGATTAAGCTTTACCATCAGGC
>JBEAPM010000257.1:0-3956 GCA_041164445.1 Cyanobacteriota bacterium | reverse complement strand
CGGGGGATTTATGTTACTCCCGCTCGGGCAATTCATCATGCGGCTGTGCTGAACACCTGGAAATATGCGGATAACCGCTACCACGTTGAGATGCAGAAAACTCAAAAAAATATTCCCAGCTTTGGCCGAACGAAGGAAATTGCACCGGAAAGTGAGTTTGAGTGTTTTATTATTTCTGAGCAAGAACTTACTCTCCCGAAGTGGATTCGTCTGGGTAAATGGATGAGTAAAGCTGAGGTCAAAGTAGATCCTTTAGAGATCAAGTCTCGGCATAATGGTGTTTTTACTTGTACTCATCCACTCAATCCATTGGATGTCATGTTTACCAATCAAGTCTTAAGTTACGACACCGTAAATATGCCTCCGGTCAGCTTGATTCGTAACGTCCAGATGCAAGGTGAATATTACACCTTTGAGGGAAATAGTTCTCTAAAACTTCCACTCAAGATGGAATATCGGTTCAATAGTTGAGAAACCAAAATGAAAACCTTAGAGCCAAATACTTCATATACTTTCAGCAAATTTTTTGATCTAAAAATAGAACCCAAAGACTTAGCTGAGAGTTTCAATTACACCTTTGCACGTAAAAAGCTGACCTTGCCTCAATATTCCGGTGAACTCGATCGCTTACAGGATATCCAGGATCGTATAGAAAAACTTTTACCCTATGTCAGTTTGTCCAATGAATCAGCTCGGCGCGAGGCTCTTATTGCGCCCATTATCTTTGAGCTGATTTATTACACAAAGCTAGAGATCAATATTGAATATTCAATCAAAGTCACTGATCAGCTTCAGGGTACGTTCGATTACTTTTTAGATGCTTCTAATCAAGTGCTGATCGTTGAAGCCAAAAAAGCAGACTTGGACTTTGGTATGACTCAGCTTTGTGCAGAACTGATCGCGCTGGATCAATGGGACAATACTCCAAGTACTCAGTCTCATTTAATCGGTGGTGTTACCACTGGCAAAATCTGGGAATTTGCCCGACTCGATCGCTCTCAGAAACAGATTAACCAAGGCTTAGAAAGCTATCGTGTGCCAGAAGATATTGACCCCCTAATGCGCATCTTAATTCAAGCCCTAACTGCCTAAGGAGAACCCCTAATGCACGAACAAGAACTCCTGCAACGCATCACCACCAATCCTGAAATTTTCAACGGTAAACCCATTATTAGGGGTCGTCACCTAGCAGTTGAACATATTCTCGGAATGCTGGCAGCCGGTGACACCTTTGAAACCCTTTTAGAAAGCTATCCCTGGCTGGAACGGGAAGACTTACAAGCCTGTATGCTCTATGCCCTGCATCTGGTTGAGCAGGTTCCCTTAGAGCCATCTTTTGCACAGTTACAACACCGAACGCCAGAAGTAATCCAGCAAGCGCCTTACCTTAAACTTTTGGTGTTATTTGGCTCCAGAGCAAGCGATCGTTCTACGCCTAAAAGCGACTGGGACTTTGCGATCCTTTGCGATGAATCTCTACGAAAAGATTACGAAAATACACCCTTTAGAGCATTTCGGATCTGGTCAATTTTGGAGCAAGTGTTTGAAATTAAAGACAACAAAGTTGATGTGGTCGATCTTCATCATTGTGATCCAACGATCGCTTACCGTGTCGCCAAAGACGGCAAACTTTTATATGAGCAAACAACAGGAGATTTCACCAAATTTAAGTGTAAAGCCTGGAAAATCTTTGCAGATACTCAGAAATTTCGAGACCAGCAACGAAGAAGTATTGAAATTGGACTACGGAGGCTAGGGGTATGACAAAACTCGATCGGAGTATGCTCCAAAAGAGAATTAACTTAATGATGAAATATCTCGATCGTCTCCACAGGATGAAAAATACAACTTTAGACGACTATAATTCAGACTTTGATCAGCAACTCATTGTCGAAAGACTACTCCAACTTTTAGTTGAAGCAGCCTCTGATATTAACACATCTTTATTGACTGAAATGTACGGCATCACACCCAGTACTTATTTTGACTCTTTTATAGAAGCTGGAGAGCAAAATATAATTGCTCCCCAACTGGCAAAAGAGATCGCTCAGTCTGCTGGATTGCGAAATCGTCTGGTTCATCAATATGAAGAAATTGATAATGTAATTGTTTTCCGATCGATTCAATTTGCACTAGATCAATTTTCCACATATCTTCGTCAGATTACGAATTATTTGGACACTGTACAATAGATGAAAAATTTTCATGAAAACCCTTTTCTTTTTTTCTTCGGACTTGCCTGACCTCTTTTTGCTAAAAGCTCTGCTGCAAAACCACCTTTGTCCTGTAACATTAGTTTATGTGTTCTACTCTTTTGATAGTTCTTTACCCTCTCACTGAATGGATGCTCTGAGGGCATGAGCACATGAGTTATTGATATAGAACACACAGTTTTAGGTGTTTCGATATTCAATATAATCCCACCCATGTCACCAATGTACAGAATACTGCTGACCGTTAGTTCTTGACCTGGTTTGACCGATACCCCTTGTGAATGTAATTGTTTTACTAAACGCTTTTCTGGATATACCGTAAAGGGCAAAACCGTCTTAAGGTCTTCTACTAGCTCGATCGCTTCTTCATAGTTATCAATGCTCGTCATGTACAACTCTCCGGGTACACATTTGTAATTTTTCTATCATGCCACATAGTTTAGTTCTAAATCTACTCCCCCAATCGGATATTCCCCTGGGGTACCTCAGCGGTCGTCATCTTCATGCCCTGTTCCTGACTCTGGTTAGCTCTGTGGATCAAGATCTAGGCGATCGGCTTCATGCTGGCGATGGAATACGATCGTTTAGCCTCAGCCCGTTACAGGTTTTAGGGAATAGGGGACAGGGGATAGGGGATCGGTTACAAGTTCACCATAAGCGATCGATCGCGGCTGGGAAACCTTGTTGGTGGCGAATTTCTCTGTTAGATGATGCGTTGTTTGGGCACTTAACCCGGCTCTGGTTGAACCTCAATCCGCAGAAAGCTTGGCATTTGGGGCCAACGGATTTGTTGATTACCAGTGTTTTAGGAACACCCCAAAGCACTCAACCCTGGGCTAATTTTTCCAGTTATCCCCAGCTTTATGAACAAGCCTCCGACAGCGATCGGGAGATCCGTTTTCGATTTTATACGCCTACGGCTTTTCGGAAAGGAAAATTTGATACGTCACTACCGACCCAAGAAAATGTTTTCCATAGTCTGCTCAAACGCTGGAATGAATTCAGTGGAATTGAGTTTTTAGAGACCCTCACGGAACCCCTCTTTCCCAGTTATTTTGATATTCAAACGGAGATTATTCAAGATTCTCGTAGCAAGTTTATTGGCTGTACCGGTAGCGTGACCTATCGGATTCTAGGCGAAGCCGATTTGCAAACGATTAAACAAATCAACACGTTAGCGAACTTTGCACTCTATGCCGGAGTTGGACGCAAAACGACAATGGGGATGGGAATGGTTTGTAGGGGTTAGGGGTTAGGGGTTAGGTTTATCGCTTATCGCTTTTGGTTGAAAACGAAAACGAAAGCAAAAAATTTAATGGAAGAATGTGGCACTGTGTCCTGTACTTTTCTGTCTTAAGTTGGTTGCCTAGTTTATGGAGTTTAGGTATGAATGAAGTTCGATCGCACCATGATTTAAAAGTTTGGCAAAAGGCAATGGATATGACTGTTTCTATCTACGAATTAACTAAATTTTTTCCCAGAGAAGAGTTATACCGTATGACCTCACAGATGACTCGTTCTGCTGCATCAGTACCCGCCAATATTGCAGAAGGCCATGCCAGAGGAACACGAAAAGATTATGCCAATTTCTTAGCAATTGCCAAAGGCTCACTCATGGAAACGGAAACATTTTTGTTATTGGCTATTCGCTTGAATTATATTTCCCAGTCCCAAGCTCAAGTAACATTAAATCTGATTACAGAAATCAGCAAAATGCTCACTAGTCTTCGTAAAAATTTACTA
>JBEAPM010000256.1:0-4167 GCA_041164445.1 Cyanobacteriota bacterium | reverse complement strand
TGCGGGGATTCTTGACACTTCATTGGGCTGTGCAGGCGAACCTGTCTGACCTGCCCTCCATGTCCGTTTAGAGTCTCCCAATGCCCTGTGGCGACTTACCCCTATTCTATCAAAAGTCGCCTAGAAGGGCGAGGCTTTATACCCATTCTTCCGGTAAGCCCGTTGTAAATCCAATAACTTTTGCCGAACCTGTCCCGATCGCAGTAGGTCTGCCGTAAGGGTAATCCCTGCCTCTAAGCTATCTGTAACACCGCTCCGCCAGAGATAAAAGCCCGCATTCCAGCGCACACTGTCGTACAGTTCCGCTAGGGGTACTTCGGAACCGTCTAAGAGCCCCTGTACCTGATCAACCCAGTCCACAACATCGCTGAAGGGTTGATCGGTAAATTTAATGCCATAGTGTTCAGGGTGCAGGGGCAACCGTTCCAGGGCCTGGGGTGCATCGTAACTCTGCACGATCGCGGGACGATTTCCCGGTAAATCCACACTGCCTTCCCAGCCTTTGACCATCAAAAAATGTTCCACACCACGGGTTTGCAAAGCATCAACAATGAGTTGCTCTGTAGGAGGATGGACATAGCCCACCGCAAGCCTGGCGGGCCCGGCATAGGGAGACCACATGAGTTCTAAGGTGGCCACGGGGGGACGTTTACCCAATTCTTCCCGGTAGGCAATTAAACTTAAACTGAGGGGAAAGTGGCGGGGCTGGTACACCAAGGCCAGGGATTGGCTTTCCAGGGTCTGTTGGATCTGTTCCAGAGAGAGGCTAGTCCAATCAACCCCTAGTCCTTGCCAGAGTTCCACTAGGGATACGCCATACTTGGGGGGAATCCGATCGCCGCCATGTAAAATCACAGGGCACCCGGCACTGGCCAAAATTAAGGCGGTGAGGGGCACTAAGGGAAAAGTCCGTTTGCGTCCATCGTAGGGACAGCCCAGCACTAAGGGTAAATAGGCAGAGTCGATCGCCTTGAGTTTGCACCCTAAGCGATCGTAAGTATCCAGCATTCCCGCTAACTCAACCCCTGTGGGACGTTTCATCCGATGGGCAATCAGAAAGGCTCCGATTTGGGCGGGGGTGGCTTGATCCGTGAGCATTTGTGCGAGGGCCAAGGCAGCTTCTTCGCGGCTGAGATCTTTACTGGTGTGGGGACCACCGGCAATTTTTTTGAGCAGATCTCGGAATGTGGGGGAGGATGCTGTCGTTAGAGATGAAGCGATCGTCATCGTGATTTAGGGAACCAGGGGGAAGGGTTGGCAAAGAAAAGGGTTGGCAAAGAGGTATCTCGATTCATTTTGCTGGGCGGCTACGCTGCCACAATCCCTGCTCCTGCGTGGATACTACGAATCTTGAATCTTTACGAGGTGCCTAGGGGGATTGAGGACAAGCTAGGAGGTCATGGAGACCCTAGTTGAATGCCATAAATTGAATACCATTATTGGCTATAAAACACTAACGGGGGGTAATTCGATCGTCCCTCTGGATCCGGGGTTAGGCGCTCTGCTAGCCAGGGCGAATAGGATCCCAACTCCAACGTTAGGGAGCCATCCGCTGCAACCGTATATTCCCAGTTTGTGCCGGGACAAATTTGAGATTTTAAATTCGGTAAGGTCTGGGGCCATGCGCCCTCTTGGGCTGCTGAAGCTTTCGCCTTCAGTACCTGTTCCGTTAACTCCAAGCTCAACCCCCGTTGCAATCCCTTGAGGGGTTGGGTCAAAAACGCAGGAGTGGCTATCTGTCCCAAAATATTCCACCAGCCAATTTGCCCTCCCCCCAACGTTTCTAAGGTCTCTACTTGAAAATTAGGATCACAAATATTGGGCGGATTGACTCTAAATGCATTCAGGTTCGCCATGGAATACTCTAAAGAGTTGATCGCCGAAAAAATGAAATAAGGGCGGAAAAACAGATCGGCGGGCCAGAAAAGCTGCTCCGGCACACCGGCATAACGCACGGGGGAATGGTCTGCCCCACTCACTTGAGAAAACACCGTCAAATCGCTCAACCGTAGACCACTCATCCCCGCATACTGAAATCCTAAAAACTCATACTCCAAGCTTTTGAGGATACCCGCTTCAGTGGGATCACTGACCCAGTTTTCCGGTAACGCCAGGGGCACCTGATCCACCTTGCGAAGAATGCCAGCGGTTAGGTTTTCATTAATCACCTGCACTAACTCTGCAATGAGGGTAAGCCCTGTAGTCGAGGAACCCGCTAGCTTCCAACTGGCTTGAGCCCCCCGATTCACCTCTGCCGCCAGACCCGCTTGGTTATCTTGAATCAGTTGCAGGAGCAAGACCCGGTTGAGCTGAACCTGATTTAAAAAACTCGGCAACGCAACACTGGCAATTAAGCCCATATCCCGGGACTCAAAGACCGTAATGACGGACTCGGGTAAATACCAGGTCGGTGCGGGCTGAGTAGCTAAGTGGTTTTGGATCTCACGAATCTGGGTCTGATGTTGCGCTAAAAAAGTGGCTAAAGTTTCGGGAATGGCCGTAAAGCCATCCTGGGGATTATTGAGTTGACTTTGGATATATTGATCCAGTTCTTCTTGAATAGCTTCAAAGGCTTGGGACTGCTCTGCATAGTTGGGATTTTTAGCCCGCAACTCTTGAGTGATCTGCTGCTCCGTTTCTTCATCCACGCCACTGGCCACATCTAGCCCCATGCCAATGCCCAGTTCTCGCAGTCGCAGCGCTGACTCATTGTAATCAGGGCGTTTCGCCAAACTGTCTGCAATAAAAGCAGCTAACTGAGCATCGGGTTTCCGCTTCATTTGTGTTGCCGCCAAGTTACCTGCGGTAAGCCAGAACGACAGGAGGGCAAAGATGCCGCCTGCGCCATATTTTGCAAACTTGAGAAGGGAATTCATGGCGTTTTAGAACAGAGGAATACGCAAGGGCAACTCTTGACCGATCCTAGCGTGGCAGTGCAGAGCAAACCTTCTCATTATTTTACCCGAGTTCGGATTGCCCCGTGAACCAGCCGCTCAATCCAAGGGAGCGATGCCCATAAAAGGGCTTAGAGAACATCCTCTAGATCAATGCCTAAGGCCTGTAAGCGGGCTGCTAGAGCATCTGCCCGTTGGCGTTCCTGCTCCGCCCGTTGGTATTCCTGCTCCGCCCGTCTACGTTCTCGGTCAGCCCGGTGACGTTCCAACTCAGCCACTTGTTCGGGCAAAGGATAGGCAGTGCCAGTGGCATCAAACCAGGTTAACCATTCCAACTGAATGCCGGATAAGAGCCCCTGAACCCGACCAATTCCTAAACCAATTTGGGGTAACCAAAACGGCTCTGCCTGATCCGATCGCTGATACTGTCCGTCCCGAAGTTCGTACAATTCCAGCTTGTTGTGTTTGCGGCGACCTTCAGGGTTATAGACCAGATAGTAAAGCACCCCTAATTGTGCGTAAATGTTGAGCTTGCTATCGTATTCCCCCCCGTAGGTATGGGATAAATATTCCAAGGCAAAAATAGGGACAACGTTCTGCTCCTCTGCCAAGACATAGCTACGGCGACCAAACTCTCCTTTACGCCGGGTTACCCCCAAGGCTAAAAAGGCATCCGGAACGATCGTGGGTCTGCGGTTACGCTGGCCTTCCCGATCGTAGATGCCCATATCTACTCCAAAAAACCAGTCTTGACGATCGCTCCAAAGCTGTGACAGGGCCAAGCGTAGCCCATTGGGAATATCATTTTGTCCTTCGTTATCCACGGGCGTATCATCGGAATCAGGGAGATCAGCCGCTCCGGGTAAAACCTCATCTTCACTAGGAATCCTCTGGGAAACGGAAGCGATCGTCATGGTTTACCTCGTCTACGGGTTACGACTATCAACGTCAGAAGGTGATGCAGAGCATTCGTTCATTCGTTTTTTACTGTAACATCCACTCCTTCAAGCGATAAAGCGATCGTGAACCACCCCGCCCTCCGGGCACCCCTCCAGGGGAGGGGAATTTACGGATTGAGATTCCCCTTCTCTGAAGGGGGTAGTAACTTACGGGCTTACGGGCATCAATTTGCAGCGCACGCCCCCTTTTTCAGTTAAACTTGTAGATCGTTTCTTTACGAGAAGGATTATGAAGGCACAGGAAATTATCCGCTCCATCGAGGCGGAGCAAATCAAGAGCGATCTCCCCATCCTCTATGTTGGAGATACCGTCA